>JAJDOJ010000056.1 GCA_022340215.1 Gammaproteobacteria bacterium | reverse complement strand
TGCGACGGTGGAGAACCCGTCGATGGCATTGAGGGCATTGACCAGCATGGCCTGACCGGGGCCGGCGGGGACCGGCGCGTTGAGCGTGCCGTCGAGCGATCCGCTGAAAAGCAGGTTCGTCGGAAAGGGTAGCCGGGGGTTTGCGGGGTCGGGATTGAACAGCGCCCTGCCGCCGGTCTGTAGCACAGAGCCGACACCCGAGTCGTCGTAACACCCGCCAAGCAGCACCAGAAAAAGCATTACGAACCTGCAGACTGTACGCATGCAGCGATCCCCTCCGGTCACCCCGCTAGACAGCCCCTGAAACCCATGACCGCGCGGTCAGTCCGTATACAGGGTGATACCCGCGTCCCGAGGCCCCATGTTCGGTCATCCGAATCCCGCCTGTTACCGAATAATAGCCGCTTCAGCCGATCCCGACGAATTCCGGGACCGGAGGACCGCCAGTATCCGGTCCGGGGACCGTCTATCTCACCGTTTCGGGCTCCTTGCCACGCTTTGCGGCTCCCGCCTCGCTCCCGGTAGAATGCGATCCGAACCGCCTCCTCGCATGGATAACGCCCCGATCCCCAATGCCGACACGACGTAACCCCGCGGCGACCGAAGTCGTGGACCGCGTATGACGACCGTTGTCGCCGTCATCCCGGCACGTCTGGACTCCTCACGCTTTCCCCGCAAGGTGCTGGCGGAGGTGGCGGGCAAGCCCCTGATCGAGTGGGTCTACGAACACACCTGCCAGGCGCGCCGCATCGACCGGGTAATCATTGCGACGGATTCACGGGAAGTGGAGACCGCCTGCAGGAAATTCACCGATGACGTGCACCTGTCAACGCAGGTGCACGCCTGCGGTTCGGACCGTGTTGCCGAGGCCGCCCGCGAGATCGATTGCGACATCGTCGCGAACGTGCAGGCGGACCAGCCGCTGATGGATCCGCGACTGCTGGACGACCTGACGGGGCTATTCGCCGATCCCGGTGTGGAGATCGCCACCGCAGTCACCCCGATCCACGGCATGGCCCACTTCCTGGATCCCAATATCGTCAAGGTGGTCCGCGGTGAAGGCGACGACGCACTCTATTTCTCTCGAGCCCCCATCCCCTGGCACCGGGACTCGCCGCCCTCGCCGATCTCGCCATTCCCGCAAGGGTTCAAGGCCTGGGAACACGTGGGGGTGTATTTCTTCCGCAAGCCCGCGCTCGAGGCCTTCGCCTCGGTCTCGCCGACCCCCCTCGAACGCACGGAAAGCCTGGAACAGCTCAGGGCACTGGAGGCAGGCCAAAGGATCCGCGTCCTCGAGTGGGACTACGGGGGGTTCGAGATCGATACCCCGGCGGACCTCGAGCGTCTGCGTGAGGTCATGGAATCCCGGCACGGGAACCGAGCGGCCGCGACGGTGCCCCCGCGGGCGCAATCGTCTCCTACTTCCCCCGCGCCATCCGGTCGGCGGCGTAAATCTTGAAGTACTTGTAGAACGTCGTTACGAAGCAGCTGTTCGCGATCGCCACGCCCCGCCAGCCATCGAGAAATCCGAGCTGAACGACATAGCTCTTGAACAGGCTCCACGAGGCCCGTAACAGGATCATCGGGAGCGGCAGAACACGCTGCGGATGATTGCGCGCATACAGATCGGTATACAGGTCGATCTTTTCGAGGACGTGCCGCTGCTCACGTACGGAATCGTGACGGACCGGGTTTCGCAATCGCACGACGCGTGTCCCGGATGTCAGGACGACACCCTCGTGCACCTCCTTGTCGCTGAACCGGTGAACGGAACGATTGAAGACCCGTACCACCCAGTCGTTGCCCCAGCCGCCATGTCTCACTGGCTTGCCGAGATAGGTGTTCCGCCTTTCGATCTCCGCAACCTCACTTGGATCGGCCCCGGCAACCCATGTCCCGATCTCCGAGACGAACTCGGGAGAGGCCACCTCGTCGGCATCGAGGGAGAGCACCCAGTCGCTGTTCGCTGCATCCACGGCGCGGTTCTTGGTCGGGCCGAACCCCTCGAAGGGTCCCGTCACCCACCTGACGTTCGCGTACCCGCGGGCGATCTCTCCCGTCGCGTCCCGGCTGCCGTTGTCGTAGACGACCACCTCGTCAAACGCGGTCACGCTGCCCAGCGTTTCCGCGAGGGTGTCGGCGGCATCGCGGGTTATGATCACAACCGAGAGTCCCCTCATGTTGGCACCGGCATCGCGTTCATGCCGCACCGAGATAACGGGTCGAGATCTCCGCGGACGCGCCCTGGACGTCCACGGCGGCCATGTCTTCCTCCCCCGCACCGGGGGGCGGACAGAATGCCATGCGACGTGCCTCTCGGTTCAGCGTCTGCCAGCGCAGCGCGGTTGCCGAGCGCCTGCGCGGATAGAAGGCCGCGGTCGGCACGTCCAGCGCACCTGCCACGTGCAGTGGACCCGTCGAACCGCTGATGAAGACATCCGCGCACGCGATGAACCGGGCGTAGGCCGCGATACCGTCGCGGGAAACGTACACGCGACTCGCCGAGGGCCCGATACGCGCGCCGACCGCTTCCGCGGTCTCGCGTTCGCCCGGCCCGGCACAGACCACAACCGTATGACCTGAACGCGAACGAAGGCCGAGCGCGAGTTCCGCATATTGCCGAGGCGTCAGGTTCCGGGCAGACCCCCCGTGCCCGGGATGAATCATGACCAGCCGGTGTTCCGCAGGGATGGACTCCCCCGCCATGAACCGCGCACGCAGCGTGGATGTCGCCTGCGGTGCGAAACGCAGATACGGCGGCCCCGGTTGCGCTCCTGCTTCGACCGACAACTTGCCGAGGGCAAAGCGCATCAGATCGACGTTGTATTCGTACTCGGGCTTTTCGGACCTCGAGCGCCGTTGCCGCAACCTGTGGTTGTAGAAGTACTGGAAGATCTGGGTGGCAGGCGCAACACGATTCGGGATACGGGCAAGCCAGGCCGCGGCGCCGACCCGTGCGGTCGAGTAGATGGCCACGAGCGCGTCGAATCCACCTCGCGAGAATTCCTTTGCCAAGCTGCGCGTACCGGCTGTCTCGCCGGGGTCGATCAGCACCCGGTCGATACTCGGGCACAGCTCGGCCATCTCCCGCGTGTATTCCGGAGCCAGGGCCGAGATGACCGCATCCGGGGCCGAACTGCGCGCCAGGGCGAACGCCGGCCAGGCAAGCATGAAATCCCCGAGCCGGTCGTTGCGAACCAGGAGCAATTTCATGCGCCCTGGATCCTTTGCGTCGATTTCATTCGCCCGCAGGACGTCGCGCCACGCTCGACGCCATCAGGGTGGGCAGGAGGATGGCGAACAGGGACATGAGTGGGGAACGCACCGTCCAGGTCTCGGTCAACCCGAACAGGGCGAAGGCCGAGATCAGCACCACGCCGGCCCAGGCTTGCGGCGAGCCACCGGCCCCCACTGCCCCTGGGCTCCCCAGAAAGAAACGTAAGGGCAGAACGATCAACCCGAACAGCATCGCAACGAAACCGATCAATCCGGTGGTGGCGAGATAGTGGAAATAGATACTGTGGGCGTGGTCGAAATCAAGTATGAAACCGGTTCCCTCGTCCTCGCGAGCGCGTTTTACATGAGACTTGAAATCGCCCGCCCCAGATCCGAGCAGCGGATGGTCCTTCCATACTTGAATTGCGAGATCCCATAACTCAATACGGTTCCCGATCGAGTTGTTTTCGAGCGTACCCTCGGTCCAAAGCCTGAAGTTAGTCTGGGTTTGCTCATACTTTTGTTTGAGACTGGGCCATGCAACAACAATGAGCGCCACGGACAGTAGCAACACGATCGATGCCATGGTTGGGGAAAACCGTTTCCCACGATCTCGCGCAAACGCGTATGCAACAACCGGAAGACACAGCACTAGAGTAACCCAGGCGCCCCGCGTCCCTGAGAGGATCACGGCATAAAGCGTTGCGGGTAACGAGATCAACAACGATGCATGCCACGCACTCCTTCGCGCTGTCACGATCCAGACAATCTGTACGAGCACGACGAGGACTGCAATGTCGCCAAACACAATGGGGTGATAGGGCCCTTGTGCTCGCGGCAGCTTTAGCATCTCAACGTCATACCAAGCAGATATCGCCATGAGCGGACCCGCTAATAGGCAGCCGGCGATCAGAAAAGGCCAGAGATCGCGTCGAAACCCTCGAACCATCAGGTACACTGGGACAATGAGGAGAAATCGGGCGTACCGCTCGTACGTCTTGACGAATGAATCCAGATCATCGGCGTTAACTAGGCTGAGCAGCGGCGCGAGAAATAGTGCGAGCAAGCCAACGAGAACAACACGCTCGGCACGTTCCAAATCGTGCCACCGGGAGGGCAACGAGACCAGCACCCCGAGGGAGTACGCAGCGAGCACCATAAAGAGCGTGCTTCCACCATGATCGACGACCGGGGTGAGTGTCGGCGCGAGAAAGACTACGCCGCCCGCAAGCATGAACCCGATCTGAGAATACAGGCCGGCATCGCGCACCAAGATCCAATTCCACCACGTTGAAGGCTTCCTTGAACCTGGATTCACGCTTCCCGGTTCAGCCATTCCATGTATCTCCCGACACCCTGCTCGACACTCAGGAATTCACTCGTGTAACCGGCCTCGCGCAGGGCGTTCATGTCCGCCTCGGTAAAGCTCTGATAGCGACCTTTCAGGTGATCGGGAAAGGGAATGTAGCGGATCTCGCCGCGCCCGTGCCAGTCGATCACGGCATTGGCGACGTCGTTGAAGGGCTGGGCGCGGCCGGTCCCGAGGTTGAAGATACCGCTGACGCCCGGGTGATCGAGCAGCCAGAGCTTGACGGCCACCGTATCGCCGACATAGACGAAATCCCTGCGCTGCTCGCCGTCGGCGTAACCGTCGCTGCCCTCGAACAGGCGTACGGTGTCGCCCTCCTTCAACTGGTTGTTCAGGTGAAAGGCCACACTGGCCATGCCGCCCTTGTGCTGCTCTCTGGGACCGTAGACGTTGAAATACCGCAGACCGACGATCTGGTTGCGTGCAGCGGCCAGGTGCCGGCGCACATAGTTGTCGAACTGGAACTTGGAGTAGGCGTAGACATTCAGCGGTCGCTCGTTTTCCCGGGCCTCTCGGAACACCGGACCCATACCGTAGACCGACGCGGACGAGGCGTAGATGTACGGGACACCCGCATCCATCGTCGCGTGCAGCAGGGTGCGGGAAAATTCGTAATTGTTCTCCATCATGTAGCGGCCGTTCCACTCCGTGGTCGTGGAACAGGCGCCGAGATGAATCACGGCTCGAACGCCGTTCGCGAGGCCCGAGGTTCTCGCTTCCTCGATCCAGCGGTCCTTGTCGCGATAGTCCGCGATCTCGCAATCGGCGAGGTTCCTGAACTTGGTCCCGTCCTCCAGATCGTCGATGACCAGGATGTCGTTGACGCCCGAATCGTTGAAGCCCTTGACGAGGTTACTGCCGATAAAACCCGCACCACCGGTGACGACGATCATGTTTCTCCTCCGTTCTTGCGGATCTGATCGATGACGGACGTGGTGGAGCACCCGTCGACGAAGGGCAGGATGCGGGTGATCTCCGCGCACTCGTGTCCCGCCACCTCCTCGATCCGGTAGTCCCCGCCCTTGACGAGACAGTCCGGCGCCACCTCGCAGATCAGCCTGCGGGGCGTATCCTCGGAAAACGGCACCACCCAGTCGACCGGCGACAGGCCCGCCAGCACCTCCATGCGCTGATCGAGAGGGTTCACGGGTCTCGTCTCGCCCTTGAGCCTGCGCACCGAAGCGTCGTCGTTGACCGCGACGATGAGCCGGTCGCCCAGGCTGGCGGCCTGACGCAGGTAACGCACGTGCCCCGCGTGCAGGATGTCGAAGACTCCGTTGGTCATGACGATGGTTTCTCCGGCCGCGCGCGCCCGCTCGACGGCCTCGACCAGCTTCGCCTGGTCCATCACACCCCAGGAGATTTCCTCGTGCCGGTCACAGGCCGCCTGCAGCTCCGCGGCGGTCAGGGTCGCGGTGCCTAGTTTTCCGACCACGACCCCGGCCGCGACGTTCGCCATTCGCATCGCGACCTTCATGTCCAGCCCGAGCGCCAGCCCGGCCGCCATGACGGCGATGACCGTGTCTCCGGCGCCTGTCACGTCGAAAACCTCGCGCGCCTGGGTGGGCAGGTGAACCGGCTCTTTTCCGGGCGTCAGCAGCGTCATGCCCTCCTCTCCCCGGGTGATCAGCAACCCGCCCAGCTCCCGGGACTCGATCAGTGAAAGACCTTTCTCGACCAGTTCTTCCGGCGTCCGGCATTCTCCCACCACAGACTCGAACTCCTTGCGGTTCGGCGTGATCAGGGTGGCGCCACGGTAGTGCGAGAAATCATCCTGCTTCGGGTCCACCAGGATCGGAAGACCCGCGTCCCGGGCCGCCGCGATAAACGGCTGCGGCTGCGCGAGGACCCCCTTGCCGTAGTCCGACAGGACCAGGGCGCCGGCGCCGGGGCACCGCGGACGCAGGCCTTTCAGTACGAGATCGGGGTTGAGGTCGTGAAAGCCCTGCTCGAAATCCAGACGGATGAGCTGCTGGTGAAGGCTGATCACCCGCAATTTGGTGACCGTGGGAAAGGCTGCCTCCTGATGGAAGCGACAGCGGACCGAGGCGGACTCCAGGTGACGACGCAACGATTCGGCCGGCTCGTCCGACCCGGTGATGCCAAACAACTCGGCCTTTGCGCCGAGCGCTGCGATATTCAGCGCGACATTGCCCGCCCCGCCGGGACGCTCTTCGATCTCCCGAACGTGGACCACCGGTACCGGGGCCTCGGGGGAGATCCGGGAAGTGACGCCGTGCCAGTAACGGTCCAGCATGACATCTCCGACCACCAGGACGCGCCCGGCGCTGAAATCAGGGATGATCATGCCTCGTCACCGGATCGCAAACTCTCTGTCGGTCGGGTTTCCGTCACGCCGGGGTCGGGTCCCCGGCTTGGCTCAGGCGTCATTCAGGACGAACTCCGTGCTGCAATAGGGGCAGATGTATCGCCCGTCGCGGCTGTCCTCGATCGGCAGATATACCGCCGGATGGGAATTCCACAGGCTCATTTCGGGCAATGGGCAGCGTAGCGGCAGCTCGGCACGCGTGATCTCTCTCACGGGTCTGTCGTTGGGCGTACTGTACTGGTCCTGATGCTCGGCAGTGTGCGGATTTGGCATGGAGTTTCGGTCCTTGATGCAGCCCTTTGGGATGTGCGAATTCTATCCGAATTCTTTACGGGACACCGCCGGTTCAGCGTTCACGATACCTACCGTCGTCTCAGTCCACGGGGGTCAACCAGTCGACATGGGACCCGACCCGGCCGTGTACGACGTCGAAATACCGCGTCTGCAGCTGCTCGGTCACCGGGCCGCGGACACCGGCACCGATCGCGCGGTTGTCCAACTCGCGGATCGGCGTCACCTCCGCCGCGGTACCGGTGAAGAAGGCCTCGTCGGCGATATACACCTCGTCACGCGAGATACGCTTCTCGCGAACGGGTATGCCGAATTCTCCGGCAAGGGTGAGCACCGTACGGCGCGTGATGCCGTCCAGTGCGGAAGTGGTGTCCGGCGTATAGATCGTGCCATCGCTGACGATGAAGATGTTCTCGCCGCTGCCTTCGGCGACGTAACCCTCGGTGTCGAGCAGCATGGCCTCGTCGTAACCGTCGTGCAGGGCCTCCTGCAGCGCCATCATCGAGTTCATGTAGTTGCCGATGGCCTTGGCCTTGCACATCGTGACGTTGACGTGGTGGCGCGTAAAGGACGAGGTCTTGATACGGATCCCGCGCTCCATGTTCTCCTTGCCGAGATACGCTCCCCACTCCCAGGCGGCGACGGTGCAGTGCACCTTCAGGTTGTCGGCCCGCAAACCCATTCCCTGGGAACCGTAGAAGCAGATCGGCCGGATATATGCCGACTCCAGACCGTTCTCCCTGACCACTTGGATCTGGGCCCGGTCCAGTTCCTCGCGCCCGAAGGGAAGCTTCATCCCCAGGATGTGCGCCGAATTGAACAACCGCCGGGTATGGTCCTGTAGCCGGAAGATGGCCGTACCCTGTTCGGCCTGGTAGGCGCGCACCCCCTCGAACACCCCCATACCATAGTGCAGGGTGTGAGTCAGCACGTGCACCTTAGCCTCCCGCCAGGGCACCAGTTCACCGTCCAGCCAGATCACGCCGTCGCGATCGTGCATACTCATGAGTCACTCTCCTTTGCGGCGCCGTCGTCCCCGATGAGCGATTGCCACAGACCGCGAACCCGTTCCCTCTCCTGTCGATACGGTCGGGCGTCCACGATCGCGTCGCGATCCTGCAGGCTCTGGTGGTGTACCTTGTCGCGATAGAGGCGGAAGATGTCCTGCAGGTCGCGTGCGTCCCTATCCGGAAGCAGATGGCATTTCGACAGGCTGTCCAGGATGCGGATGTTGTCCGTCCACTGCGTCAGCTCGGCGCGTTCCGCCGCGTGGGCCAAAACCAGATATTGAACCATAAACTCGATGTCCGTGATACCGCCGGGGTCCCTCTTCAGATCGAACGACTCGTCGTCCCGGGTACCGTGCTCGCCCCACATGCGCCGCCGCATCGAGACGAGATCCAAGCGCAACCCCTCCGGGTCCCGCGCCTTTCGCAGCACCTGTTCGCGAATCCGGTTGAATACCCCGGCGATACCCCCATCCCCGGCCACCGGCCTGGCCCGCACGAGCGCCTGGTGCTCCCAGGTCCAGGCCCGATTCTCCTGATAGTCGGAGAAGGCGGACAGTCCGCTGACGAGCATGCCGGACGCGCCGCTGGGGCGAAGCCGCGCATCAACCTCGTACAACACCCCCGCCGGCGTCAATACCGTCAGCATGTTGATGACGCGCTGCCCCAGACGGGCAAAGTAGACCGTGTTGTCGAGCTGCCGGTCCCCGTCGGTCAGCTGTCGCTCCCCCTCGCTGTCGTGCAAGAATACGATATCCAGGTCAGACCCGTATCCCAGCTCGATGCCTCCCAGCTTGCCGTAGCCGATGACCGCAAATCCCGCGACACGCCGTTGTCCACCGACGACACAGGTCGGTTGGCCGTAGCGAATCTCCAGTTCCCGGCGGCACAGGGAGACCGCCTTTTCCAGTATCACCTCGGCGATCCAGGTCAACTGGTCGCTCACCCGCATCAGTGGCAGCATCTCCATCACGTCCGCCGCCGCCACCTTGAGCACCTCGGCATGCTTGAAATGGCGCAGCCGGTCGAGCGCCTGTTCCCGATCCCCAACGTCGATCTGGCCGAGTTCCTCCCCCAGCCTTACCACGAGACCTTCCCGGTCCGGTGGGCTGTAGAGCGCGCGGGGGTCCAGCAACTCGTCCAGCAGGATCGGGTGGCGCGAGAGATATTCCGAGATCCAGGGGCTGGCGTCGCTGAGCGTCACCAGTTGTGACAGGGCCACCGGGTTCTCCACGAGCAGGGCCACGTAGACCGAACGGCGCGCGATACCCTCGATCAGCGGGACCAGCCGTTTCAGCACCCGATCGGGGCGGACAGCGCGCCCCGTGGCCTCGAGCAGCAGCGGCACCAGCCCATCGAGACGTTGCCTCGCGATTTCGCTGCTGACGCGATAGACCTGGCTCTCGCGCAACTGGCGCAGCAGATTCACCGCGGCCTCCGGCTCGGCGAATCCGATACGGGACAACAGATTCTGTGCCTCTCCCCCTTCCAGACCACCACACCACAACGCCCTCAGGCGGCTCGCGTCATCGCCCCTGCCGTCCCCTGTGGCCGATCCGTTCTGCGGTGCGGCGAATATCTGCTCGAACTGCGCCTGTACGTTGCGTCGGTGGTGCTGCCAGTCCGTATGGAAGTCCCCCCAGCTTGGGTATCCCATTGACCAGGCGAGCCGTGCTCGCGCGGCCGGCTCTTCCGGCACCAGGTGGGTCTGTCGGTCGGCGACCATCTGCAGGCGGTTCTCCATCCGCCGCAGGAACTCGTACGCCGCCAGTAGCCGGTCGACGGCATCGTCGGGCAACAAACTCCGTTGCCCGAGCCGTCGCAGCACCGTGGTGATGCCGCGTTCACGTAACGCTGGGTCGCGGCCACCGCGAAGCAATTGAAACACCTGCCCGATGAACTCGATCTCGCGAATCCCCCCCGGCCCCAGTTTGACGTTGTTCTCCAATCCCTTGTAACGCATCTCGTCGTCGATCAGCGCCTTCATCTTTCGCAGCGACTCGAATGCCCCGAAGTCCAGGTATCGACGGTACACGAACGGGGTCAGGCGCCGCAGCAGATCACAGCCCGCATCGGCATCACCCGCGACGATGTCCGCCTTGACCAGGGCGTAGCGTTCCCAGTCGCGGCCATGGTGCTGGTAGTACGCCTCCATGGCGTCGAACGCGGCCGCCAGCGCGCCCGCCTCGCCGAAGGGTCGCAGGCGCATGTCCACCCGGTAGACGAATCCGTCCACAGTGGTCTCGTTGAGCACCTTGATCAGGCGCCGGCCGAGCCGCAGGAAGAACTCGCTGTTGTCGAGCGACTTTCCGCCGTCGGTCTCCCCGACCTCCGGGTAAGCGAAGATCAGATCGATATCGGAGGAGAAATTCAGTTCCCTGCCGCCCAGCTTGCCCATACCGAGGACCACCAGCCCTTGGGCCTCACCGGCCGCGTCCCTCGGCACACCGTAACGTTCGCATAGCGCCTCATGACACCAGTCCAGAGCGGCGCCAAGACAGCCACGCGCCAGGGCGGAAAGGTCGTCGAGGGTCTCGGCGAGGCCCGCTGTTCCGGTCAGATCACGCCAGGCGATGCGCACCATTTCCCTGCGACGCAAGCGACGCAGGGCGGTCATCAGCTCCTCCTGCGTCGCGGGTTCACCCACCCAAGCCCGCACCCGGCGTTCTATCTCACCTTGCACACACTGCCGGTCGAGCTCGCCACTTCGCCAGAGCGAGCGCGCCGCTTCGGGTTCGCGGCCGAAAAAGTCGGCCACGAACGTGCTGCAGCCGCAGGCGAGGCGCAACGCCTCGGGCGGTACGGACGGGGATTCTTCACGGACCCATGCCATGCCCTGTATGAGCCGCGTGACATCCGAGGCGAGGAGATCCGGCGTGGGAAGGTCCAGAATGGGGCCGGGAACGGAATCGAAGCGGGTCATCGGAAATAAGGGTGTCGGCGCGGAAGCAGTGCGAACCGGAAAGGTTCGTGCGCCGGATCATAACATCCCCCGTCGCGGAGTCATGTGGCGTCGCAATCCGGTGGAGTTCCGCATCCCGCATCCGCGCGGCGCACGACCCGCACCCGGGGGCGCTTGGAGGATACCCCGTGCAGCCTGCCGAATCAGGCCAGGCATCGGCACTATTTTACCTGGGAAAACACGAGTCATGACCTCGGTATCGGCATCGGTGTCGTCCCGATCGCTTCCCTCAGTGAAGACCCGGCCCAGGTGCTCAGTGCCGCGGACGCGGCCTGTTGCGTCGCCAAGGACAGCGGACGAAACCGCATACACGTTCATGAACCCGGCGACGGCAGGCTGGTCAAAAGAACGGGCGAGATGCGGCTCGCCGGCAGGATCGGCCAGGCGCTTCATTCAGATCATCGAGGGTCTTGGCTGACGCTTTGCGCTGGACGATTTCGGCAGCGGCCTGTCGTCATTCGGATACCTCATGGACCTGGATGTCGACGACATCAAGATCGATGGACGGTTGGTACGCGACATCGACAGGGACCCGGTTCACCGCGCACTGACCGAATCGATCCACCCTATCGCCGGGGTGATGGGCAGGAAGACGATCGCCGAGTTCGTGGAATCGTCGGCCGTGCTGGCCTCCCTGCAGGATATCGGTGTGCACTACGGACAGGGTTACCATCTGGGTAGGCCTTGCGAAATCTCCGCCGTGACACCGGAGGCCAGTGATCTCGCCACCGGTTAAAACGCCGCTACACGCCACGATGAACCGCACCGTGTCACCGAAAACCGAGAAGCGTGGACTGCGACAACGGGGCTATGCCGCCCGGCGCATGGCGAACCATCCGAAAACGAGTCGGATCGCCTGCGATAACCTGCTCGGGACCCCCGAGTACCGCGCCGCGAACACGGTAATGTGGTACCTGAATGCCCGCACCGAGCTGCAAACGCGGCAGACCATCTCCCGAGAACTCGGATCGAACCGAACGATCGTCATCCCCTGGGTGTCGGCAAACGACCTCCGCCTTTGGCGCCTGGCAGGGTTCGACGAATTGGAGGCCGGTGCGTTCGGTATCCTCGAACCGCGGGTCCGGCTGCGCGAGGACCCGACGCACCACGTGGAACCTGCCGAGCTTGATCTTGTCGTCGTTCCCGGTGTCGGTTTCGATGCCCTAGGTCACCGGATCGGCAACGGTCACGGATACTACGATCGGTTTCTCGCGCGCGTCGGCGCCTCCACGGTCCTGATCGGGTTGTGCTTCGAAGCGCAGCGCTTCGAACGCGTTCCACACGAACCGCACGACCGGGCGGTCGACAAGCTCGTGACCGAAGCCGGCGTCTGGTCCGGCGGTACCCTCAAATCGCCGGTTGACGCTCCCCGTGGCTGACACCGGGGGATTCCCGCGCATCGGCAGCGCGATGCCCGCTCCGGCTACAACTACCTGGCCAGATAGAGTCGATCGTCGAAGGTGACGACCCAGGTCGGACGATAGGCCGCGAAGATCGCCATCAACATTCCATTTATCATGGACTCGGCAAAGAAGATCATCGGGGTATAGGGCAGAAATCCGTAGGCGACCGCGTCCGCGGTGTGCGTCCCGGCGAGGATCATGATACCCGCCGACGCCAGCACAACCGCCACGGCGCCGAGCCCCGCGGCCAGGAAGGCGTTGACGAATACATAGATGAAGTAGTTGTGCGGGAGTCGATGCTGCGCGAGCTTCAACATGGCACCGGTGATCAGGATGGGGATGCCGCCGGTGACCAATGCGTTGAGCGGTACCAGCGACCACTCACCGTCCGCGTTCCATGTCGTACCCGCGACGACGATCAGTACGCCGACGAACGCCAGCGGCCCGCGGAACATCAACGCGAGCGTGGTCACACCGAGGATCTGGAAATTGAGCCCGGGCAACACACCGGCCCGCATCGTCCACAACAGCAGCATGGAAACGCACGCGCCGAGGAACACGTTCAGTTGCTCGCCGTCACCCAGGCGACGCCAGGGCGCGAGATACAGGGTGCCCGCCACGACGGGCGCGAACACGACGAGCGACGCCCATTGAAACCCTGCGGGAACGATACTGTCCGAGAGTAACATCGAACATGCGGAGATAGCTTGCGAAACTCAAGGAGGGCCTGTCATTGTACCGCCTCTTGAAGGCGGCACGGTAATCTCGCCCTCGGGTCCCGGTGATTCCGGCCAAACCGGTCGCAAGCCGTTCGCTAGACACGCGGCCGACCGCATATCACCACCGATGCCCACAGGAACCCCTCGGATGAACTCACCACCACCTCTGATGGAGATGATCAACGCCCTGATCGCAGCGCCCTCGATCAGCAGTGTGTCGCCCCGATTCGACATGGGGAACCTCGAGGTATCGCATCTGCTGGCCGCCTGGCTCGAGGACCTCGGATTCCGGACACAGGTCATACCGGTCACCGGTCACCGCGACAAGGCCAACGTGGTCGCTACCCTGGGATCCGGCGATAGAGGCCTGGTGCTGTCCGGACACAGCGATACGGTCCCCTACGACGAGGGCCGTTGGCGATTCGACCCGTTCAAGGCAACCGTCTCAGCGGGACGAATTTACGGTCTCGGGACCTCGGACATGAAGGCTTTCCTGGCGCTCGCGGTGGAATCGGCCCGCGAACTTCGCGCCGGATCACTGAAACGCCCCCTCACCATCCTCGCCACCGCGGACGAGGAGAGCACCATGGACGGTGCATTGCAATTGACGCCCGGTCAGATTCCCGCGGGAGGTCAGTGCCTGATCGGGGAACCGACCGGCCTGGTCCCGGTGCGTCAGCACAAGGGTATCTTCATGGAGTCGATCCAGCTTCAGGGACGCTCGGGACACTCGAGCGATCCGCGCTACGGCAACAGCGCGCTGGAAGGCATGGTCCAGGTGATGGACTGGCTGATGGACTACCGCAGGCAACTCGGAGAACAATACTGCAACACCGCCTTCGACGTCCCGGTTCCCACCCTGAACCTGGGACACATCCACGGTGGTGACAACCCGAACCGGATCTGTGGAGCCTGCGAGCTATACCTGGATCTGCGCCCGCTCCCCGGAATGGAAATCGAATCACTCCGGAAAACGATCAGGGAGAACGCGCGGGAGATCGCGGAATCCCGGGGACTCGAAGCGACATTCGAGGCCCTGTTCGCTGGGGTACCCGCCATGGAAACACCCGCCGGGGCGCAAATCGTGCGTCTGGCAGAGGAGGTCACGGGCACCCCCAGTGCTGCGGTCGCCTTCTGCACCGAGGGGCCGTACTTCAACCGCATGGGGATGCAGACCGTTGTCCTGGGGCCGGGTGACATCGCGCAGGCACATCAACCCGACGAGTTCCTCTCGCTGGACCGTATCGAGCCCACGCTCGGGATTCTCGAGCGTCTCATCAGACGGCTGTGCATGGAATAGCGACGGGCCTGACCTGACCACCCGCAGACGCAACCGGGGTCTAGCATGAACCGGCCCCTGACAAGCAGGCCGCAGCGGTGCATTCTGGAACGCCTTCGACAAGGTCAATCGGTGCGGTTTGGATCGGTTCCTGCGTGTGTCAGGTTTCCCGGACGGCCTCTGCGACATCGCCGGGCGCCAATAAAAAGGGGCCGTGTCTCCACGGCCCCAAGGCAGAAGCAAGACTGAGGATAGCCTGCTTGCGGGAACTGATTCGGATGCCTGACGCACCCGTACCGGATTCTGTCGACCACCCCAGCAAATCTGTGGTGTAATTGAAACAGGTGTCAGATATGTCACACCTTAGAGACTATATACAACAAGTTTGAGAAAATTGTTGAAAATTTTACCGATTGGCGTGATCGCTCATGCCGAAACAGTTTCAACATATTCTTGATCTATCGCAAAAATGCTACAAATTGGCGAATCCAGCTCGATCATCCCGGCAGGCGGGTCGACGACAGCCGGTCCTCGCGATCGCTACATCGGGACCCTGCCATGTTCGATATAGATGGATTTCGCGGAGCGGCGCCGTACATCAACGCGCACCGTGGACACACCTTCGTCGTGGCATTCGGGGGCGAGGCCGTCTCGGACCCTGGGTTTCCCGCCCTGGTTCACGATATCGCCCTGCTCCATACGCTCGGGGTCAGGCTGGTTCTGGTCCACGGGGCCAGGCCCCAGATCGAGGCCCGGCTGGAAGGCATGCGCGTCGCGAGCCGTTATCATGCCGGATTGAGGGTCACGGACGAGACCGCGCTGGGGGCGGTCAAGGAGGCCGTCGGCTGCGTGCGCGTCGAGATCGAGGCGCTGCTGTCGGTCGGTCTGGTCAACACCCCCATGTCCGGCATGCGTCTGCGTGTGGCCTCCGGCAATTTCGTCACTGCCCGCCCGCTCGGGGTGCGCGATGGCGTGGACTACAAGTACACCGGCGAGGTCCGGCGCGTCGACGCAGAGGCGCTGCAGTCACAACTGGACATGGGCAACATCGTGCTGCTTCCGGCGCTTGGCTATTCTCCCACGGGCGAGACATTCAACATCAGCGCCCTGGACGTCGCGACCATGACCGCGGCCTCGCTGCGGACCGACAAACTGATCTTCCTCATGGAGGAGGCGCTTCGCGACGGACGCAGGCGTCCGCTGCGTCAGATGTCACTACCCGAGCTGGAGACGATTCTGCAGGGCCGCCGTAAACTGGACCCGCCCTTTCGTGCCCACCTCGAAGCGGCTGTCAATGCCTGCCTGGCTGGTGTGCGCCGTGTCCATCTGCTGGAGCGTCGCGTCGACGGCGCCCTGCTGAAGGAGGTCTACACCCGTGACGGCGCGGGCACACTGATCACCGCGGAGACCTACGAGGGTTACCGTCTCGCGACCATCCGGGACGTCGGCGGCATCCTGGAACTGATTGCCCCGCTGGAACAGCGCGGCGTCCTGGTACGCCGCTCCCGCGAACAACTCGAACTGGAGATCGACCGATTCAGTGTCATCGAGCGCGACGGAATGATCATCGGCTGCGCCGCCCTTTTCGCATTTGCAGACGAAGGCATGGGAGAACTCGCCTGCCTCGCGGTGCACCCCGAGTATCAAAACGGCGGCCGGGGAGACCTCCTGCTCAATCAGATTGCGGACCGCGCCAAGAAACTCGGTCTCGAGCGCATCTTCGTCCTGACCACGCAGACGACCCACTGGTTCCAGGAACGCGGCTTCGTCCGAGGCGATATGGACTCCCTGCCGATGGGCAAGCAGCAGCTCTACAACTACCAGCGCAAGTCCAAGGTGTTCTACAAGCCATTGCAGGAATCAGAATGAGTCCCCGGAGGACAGCAACGCCTGCTTTGGGGAAAGCCGAAATGACTGCGATCGACCACCCCCGCCTTCGGGCATGGTTAAAAGACCATGCAACCATCGTCGATTGCGCGATCGAGTCGGTATCCGGCGACGCCAGTTTCCGCCGGTACTTCCGTGTGCGGACCGGGGACCGTGACTACATCCTGATGGACGCGCCCCCGGATCGGGAGGACAGCGCCCCCTTCGTCGATGTCACGCACCGGCTGGCGAACGCCGGTTTGAATGTCCCCGCGATCCTGAAAGCTGACCTGCAGGCCGGTCTCCTGCTGCTCGACGATCTCGGGGACGATCTCTACCTGAATCATCTGCATGACGATAACGCCGGAGCGCTATACGGCTATGCTCTGGCGGCCCTCGAGCGGATACAGGCCGCGGACCCTGCCGGTCTGCCGGACTATGACCGCGGCCTGCTGATCCGTGAAATGATACTGTTCCGCGACTGGTTTCTCGAACGGCATCTCGGCATTGCCCCGAACCCGGAAATGGACGCCGTGCTGATGCGCACATTCGAGACGCTGGTCGGGGTCGCACTCGAGCAACCCCGCGTCTTCGTGCACCGGGACTACCATGCCCGAAACCTGATGCTGACGCCGCACGACCCGCCCGGGATCCTGGACTATCAGGATGCAGTCTGCGGTCCGGTCACCTATGACCTCGTCTCACTGCTGAAGGACAGCTACATCGCCTGGCCGCGGGAACGGCAGATCGCCTGGGTGCTGGCCTATCGCGACCGGATCGTGAAGGAGGGGATCATCGATCCCGCCGACGACACGACCTTCCTGCGCTGGTACGACCTTACCGGTGTGCAGCGTCAGCTGAAGGTATGCGGGATCTTCGCTCGTCTGAACTACCGCGATGGAAAGCCCGGCTACCTGCGCGATATTCCCTTGACCTACCGGAATCTCGTCGACGCCGCCGGGCGCTATCCGGAAACCGGCGAGTTGACCCGAATGCTTGCTGCTCTGCAGATCGATCCCGGGGCGCCGGGTCTACGGGCGTCGTGAACGCGATGATCCTGGCCGCCGGACGCGGCGAGCGCATTCGACCCCTGACGGACCACATCCCGAAGCCCCTCCTCGCCGCGGGCGGCCGACCCCTGATCGAGTATCACCTCGAGTCGCTTCGGCGCGGGGGATTCAGCCGGGTGGTGATCAACCTGGCGCATCTCGGCGGCCGGATCCGCTCTGCACTGGGCGACGGGTCCCGCTGGGGGCTGACGCTTAGCTATTCGCAGGAACCCGAGGGCGCACTCGATACCGGTGGCGGGATCCGCAAGGCGCTGCCATTGCTGGGCGACGCCCCCTTTCTCGTCGTCAACGGGGACATCTGGACCGACATCCCGCTGATCCCGCGAGCCCCGCGCGATGACGCACTGGCGCACCTCGTCCTGGTCGACAACCCGGCGCACCACGCGCGAGGGGACTTCGTCCTGCATGGCGATCGGGTACTGACCTGCGGAGAACCCCGGTACACGTTCAGCGGCATCGGTTACTACCGCCCGGAACTGTTTGCCGATACCCCCGCGAAACCATTTCCGCTGGCGCCCTTGCTGCGCGAGGTCATCGCCGCGGGTCGGGTGAGCGGAGAACACTACTCGGGCAAGTGGATCGACGTCGGCACACGCCAGCGCCTGTCGGAGGTCGATCGCCTGGTTTCGGAGCGTAACTGAACGCAGTGCCACGGCGGGACATGTCGACAGGATTCCGGATAGAATCGACGGCAGGGAGACACACGGCTGCTACATGAACAGGACCAATCCTGTCGCTCTGCGGCCGACGTACGGTCCAGGCCGCAGGCGACGCGTATCCGAGACGGGACGCGGGTCTTCCCATCCACCCGACATCCTGACGGGCTGTCAACACAGGCGACCTGACACGACATCGTGGGACAGGAAATCGAGACACACCGGTTCGGCAAGCGCGATTTCGAGGCGTTTTCCGACCGACTGACGCGTGAAACCCGGATGCTGAGGGAACTCGCCGATGGCGGGCGGCTGTCCAGCCGCGCACCTGTGGCCGGTTTCGAGCTCGAGGCGTGGCTGCTCGGGCCCGACCTGGCGCCGGCACCGCTGAACCAGGCGTTTCTCGAGCACCTGGGCGAACCCGCGGTCTCGGCCGAACTCGCCCTGTTCAATATCGAACTGAACAACGAGCCGGTCGAGCTCACCGGCGGCGCATTGGGCAGACTCGAGGCCGAGATCGAGGCGATCTGTCGTCAGGCGCAGGACACGGCGAAGAAGATCGGTGCACGTCTGGTCATCATCGGGATCCTGCCCACGCTGGCACCGAAACACCTGTCGGTGAGGTACATGACCCCGATGAAGCGCTATCGGGCGCTGAACGAACAGGTGCTGCGGCTGCGAGAGGGCCGGCCGCTTCGATTGAAAATCGTCGGTCGCGAACACCTGGCCGGTGAACACGGGAACGTCATGCTGGAATCCGCCGCCACCTCGTTCCAGATACACATGCAGGTTCCCGCCGAGGCGGCGCACCAGTACTACAACGCGTCGATCATCGCCTCGGCGCCGCTGATCGCGTGCGGGGCCAATTCTCCTTACCTCTTCGGGAAGGACCTCTGGGACGAGACCCGCATCCCACTGTTCGAGCAGGCCGTGGAAACGGGCGGTTTCGAGGGGGTGGCGCGCGGGCCGCTTCGCCGGGTCAGTTTCGGCAACGGCTACGTGCGGGAGTCGATTGTCGAGTGCTTCGAGCGGAACCTGCGTCACTATCCGGTGCTGCTGCCGATGCAATTCGAGACCCCCGAAGCGAGATTCTCCCACCTTCGTCTGCACAACGGCACCATCTGGAGATGGAACCGACCGCTGGTCGGGTTCGATGACGACGGCAACCCGCACGTACGCATTGAGCAGCGCGTCCTGCCCGGAAACCCGAGTGTGTCGGACGCCATCGCGAACGCGGCATTGTTCTACGGCCTCGCGGTCTCGCTTTGCATGCCTCCCGACGAACTGGCGGATCGCCTGGCATTCGCCTGCGCGAAGGACAATTTCTACCAGGCCGCCCGGTTCGGTCTTGACGCCCGGATCGACTGGCTCGACGGCAAGCGCGTCGGCGTGCGCAACCTGCTCGAGGAGAAACTGATCCCGCTCGCATACGAAGGGCTGGACCGGCTCGGTATCGACGGGACTGACGCGAGGCGGTACCTCGGCATCGTCGCCGGGCGGGTCCGGCTCGGCCGCAACGGCTGTGTGTGGCAGCGCGAATTCACAGAGCGCCATGGCAGGGACATGCATAAACTCCTCAGCGGCTACCTCGAGCGGCAGTCCGAAGGCGCCCCGGTGCACGAATGGACATCCTGACCGGCATGCGCCTGGCCGGGCGGCATATCGCCCAGGACTTCGTTGACGGACGATCGCCGTGCTGACGATACTCGACCATTTGCCAACGCCAGTGCTCGAAACACAGGCGCGGGACCTGCACAAGATCTTCTCCGGCCCGACCCTCGTCCACCTGGAGGGAAGGGCTCCCAGACCGCTGTTCCTCTCCACGCTCCTGCACGGCAACGAGCCGGTCGGTCTGCAGGCCGTCCAGAAGGTGCTGAAGAAATATCTCGAGGCTGATCTCCCCCGCGCGGTGTCGATCTTCTTCGGCAATGTGTTTGCCGCGCGCGAGGGCTTGCGCCGCCTCGACCAGCAGTCCGACTACAACCGGATCTGGCCCGGCGGTGACGACTCGGACCAGCCCGAGGCGCGCATGATGCAGCAGATCGTCGACATCATGGCCGATCGCGACATCTTCGCCAGCATCGACATGCACAACAACACCGGCCTGAACCCCCACTACGCCTGCGTCAACGATCTCGGCGACCCCTTCCTGCAGCTCGCCTCGCTGTTCGGCCGCACCGTGGTGTACTTTCTGCAGCCCCGCGGTGTGCAGTCAATGGCATTCGCCCGGCTGTGCCCCGCCGTGACACTGGAGTGCGGAAAACCCGGCGACGCCTTCGGGGTCGAACACGCAGCCGAATTCGTCGACGCCTGCCTGCACCTTTCGGCGATCCCGGCGCATCCAGTGGCGGCCAACGACATCGAGCTGTTCCACACCGTGGCTCGGGTGCGGATCCGTGACGGCGTCTCGTTCGGCTTCCACGGTGAGGAGACGGACATCACCTTCGACAGCAATCTCGACCGCCTGAATTTCAGAGAGTTACCCGCGGGCACCCGCTTCGGCAGTATCGCAGACGGGATGGAGCACGCCATTCTGGTCACGGGCGATGACGGTGACGATCTTATGGACCGGTTCTTCCACGTAGAAGACGGCATCCTGATCCTGAACCGCGTGGCGATGCCGTCGATGCTCACCCTGGACGAACAGGTGGTGCGCCAGGACTGCCTTTGCTACCTCATGGAACGGCTTCCCGCGGGAAGGTGAACGCCCCACCGCGGGCGACCGACTAACCGCCGAAAGATTCCGTTGTATAGCGGTACGCCCGGAGCGTCTCGGACCAGTAGTCTGCGGGCAGACCCGCCTTCAACTTCAGATGCGCAAGGAAGCTCTCGCCGTCGGGCAGGGAATCCCAGACACTGGGCAGGAAGGTCCCCCGGCGTGCACCTTCGCGGAGCACCACACCGTCGATCGAGGGACGCAACTGCGAGACCAGGTCCACCTCGTCGCGGAATTCCATCTCCACTGGCGGACTGAGGACCGATATCGACAGGGAAAGGTCGTCGAACTCGTTCGCCGCCAGCGGTGGAAACCGGGGATCCGAGAACGCCGCAGCGCAGGCATTCTCACACACGTCCGTCACCAGCGCGCGGGTCGCCTCCAGAGACCCGATGCACCCCCGCAGCTCACCATGGCGATGCAGGGTCACGAAGCTCGCCCTCGGTGCCCGCAGTTCTGGCTCGTAGTCTTCCGGCCGGACCCTGAGGCGCTCACCGCTGCGTAGTTTTCGGAGGATCGATTCGCGGGCGACTCCGAGCAGGCGTTCCTTCGCCGCGGCAGACAGTTCACTCGAAGACATAGGCCCCGTATCCCACGACCCGGTCCCGGGGGCCGGCGGTGTCACCCGAGTTTCTCTGGTCGACGGTCCTGCAATGCAGGCCGTGACTGCGTGCGGCCATCAGCAACCCACGCACCGGCAACGCCCCGCAGGCCTGGTCGAAGCCAATGTCCTGCTCGCGCAAGGCCTCGATCGCGGAACTCGTTCGCGTATCGATGGCCTTCGCCTGCGAATAGGGTAAATAGTGGCTCAGGTCGGAACTGATCACGATGAGGGTTTCGTCGCCACCCCACAGGCGCTCCAGAACCTCGTCCACCTCGGCCGGCCGGGCCTGTCCAACGACCAGCGGCACGAGGCTGAACTCGTCAAGCACCGTCTGCAGAAACGGGAGCTGGACCTCGAGACAGTGCTCCTGCGCGTGTGGCGCGTCGGACCGCTGAACCCATGGGATGTCGGCCAACGATTCGATCGCTGCGCTGTCAAGGGGGATGCGTCCCAGGGGTGTTCTGAAATACCGCGCCGTCGGTACGGCGATGCCGTTGAACCCGACGCGGTGCGACGGGCCCGCCATCACGACCCGCCGGATGGACCCGGACCTAGCGGCCAGCGCCGCATACACCCTGGCCGCCACCTCGCCCGAATAGATATAGCCGGCATGCGGCGCGATGATGGCCTTGGCCGCGTTCGGCTCCCCGCCCGCCTGTTCCAGCAGCCGGTCGACCGTGCGTTGCAGGCCCAACGCATCACCAGGATAGAACATACCTGCCACGGCAGGCTCTCTCGTGGTTTCCATAACGACACCTCACTCAAAAACCGTCTCGCGCTCCGCACCGGCGGGAACCGGCCACGCGCGACGCGATTCCGCCACTCCTGCCAACGATTATAGGGTGCGTCGGCGCACTCCCGCTCGGGGCCGGTCGCACCCGGGTCTAACCGATGATGTGATCCTGCAGATCATCCGGCGCTACCTGCTCCTCGCTGACCGACCAGCCCCGTACCGACACCCCCGCATCGTGAACGGATTCTCTGTCTCCGGATACCAGCGGATGCCAGTCCGGCAGATCTTCACCATCACGAATCAATCGATAGGCGCAGGTTTCGGGCAACCAGTCGAGCGAGTGGATCGTTGCCGGATCCAGCACCAGGCAGTCCGGCACCAGGCGATTCCGGTCACGGTATCGCGTGCACCGGCACCTACCCGAATCCAGCAGGGAGCAGACCACGTTGGTGTAGTGGATCTCACCGGTGTCCTCGTCCTCGAGCTTGTGCAGGCAGCAACGGGCGCAGCCGTCGCAGAGGGATTCCCACTGTTCGCGCGTCATTTGCTCCAGCGCCAGGGTCTTCCAGAAGGGTTTGGACAATTCGGCCACCATTCGAACATTATGGCGCAAGATTCTGCCTGCGCCTCACCGGCAGGAGACATTTTACCTCGCGCACCCGACGGCGAGGGAACTGCGCAGTACGGCCGCCGACCGAACTCCCGCAAGCACCGTCATACTCGGGGTATCCGGTTCACAGGATCACCTCATGGCGATATCCCC
>JAJDOJ010000055.1 GCA_022340215.1 Gammaproteobacteria bacterium | reverse complement strand
GAACCCGTGCCCGACGAGTTCGTGGAGGCTTGATGCGCCCAGGTGTCTTTTGGCGATCCAGCCGACCATTTGAATGTCACGCAGGCCACCCGGTCCCTCCTTCACGTTGGGCTCGAGTTTGTAGGCGCTTTCGCCGTACCTCACGTACCGCCGTCGCCTCTCTTTGAGCTTCTCCTCGAAAAACTCCCGACTTGGCCAGATGTGGGCCGGTGAGGTTCGCTCGCGTACGGCGGCCAACAGGTCCGGATTTCCGCGGAGCGACCGCGTCTCCATCAGGTTGGTCGCCACCGTCACGTCGGTGGCGGCCTGTTCGACGCATTGATCCACGGTTCGGACACTGTGGCCGATCAACAGGCCCAGGTCCCACAGCAGGGTCAGGAAGTCCGACAACCCTCTCTGGGTGCCCTGATCCAGGGTTTTCCCAGTCAGGATCAGTAGGTCCACGTCGGATCCGGGGTGCAGTTCGGCCCGCCCGTATCCCCCGACCGCGACGAGCGCGAGACTATCGCCGTCCAGTCCGAGACCGGACCAGGCGTGCTGGAGTACGACGTCCACGATACCCGCACGGCCATGGACCAGCGACGCGATATCCTCCCCGTCCAGAAAGGCCGATTCGAGCGCCGCGTCTGCAGCCTTGAGGAATCTCCTGCAGTGCTCCGCGTGGGGGCCGTCGCTGCCGGCACAGGGAATTGCCAGTTCCTGCCAGGGCATGAGGGCTCGAATCCAGTCGGGAAGCGCGTCGATGAGGGCGGGGAGCGTCATCTGGCCAGGTAGGGATCCGATTGCCGGCGAAGCGTGACGACGCGATAGGCGTCCGTCAGCCGGAAAAGTCTTCTTCACTGCGAGTCGTGAGTACTTCGCGTCCATCGTCGGTGACGAGAATCGTGTGTTCCCACTGCGCCGAGAGTCGGTGGTCCCGTGTGACGACGGTCCACTGATCCGGGAGCAGTTTTACGTGCCGACGACCGGCGTTCACCATCGGTTCGATGGTGAAGGTCATGCCCGGCAGGAGTTCCAACCCGGTTCCCGGTTCCCCGTAGTGCAACACCTGGGGATCCTCGTGAAACTCCCGCCCGATGCCGTGCCCGCAGTACTCGCGAACGATGGAGTATCGGTGGTTCTCCGCAACGGTCTGGATCGTGTGGCCGATGTCCCCCAGGCAGGCGCCGGGTCGTACCCTGTCGATTCCGGCCCTCATCGCCTGGTAGGTGACATCCACCAGGTGTCGCGCATGGGGGGGTGTCTTGCCTACCAGAAACATCTTGCTCGTGTCTCCATGGAAACCGTCCTTGATAACGGTGACGTCGATGTTGACGATGTCTCCACTTTTGAGTAGACGTTCACCTGGGATACCGTGGCACACCTGATGGTTTACCGAGGTGCAGATTGACTTGGGAAACCCGCGATAGTTAAGCGGCGCCGGTGTCGCCTTCTGATTGTTGACGATGTAGTCGTGGCAGATACGGTCGAGTTCGTTGGTGGAGATCCCGGGACCGACGTGGTCCCCGATCATCTCCAGGACCTCCGCGGCGAGGCGTCCGGCGATACGCATACGGTCGATTTCACTGTTGCTCTTGATCGTGACGCTCATGATTTTTGGTCAGGGTGATCGTTGGTCGCCGGGGCGGAGGGATCACGGCGGGCGAGGGAACCGCCGTCTTGGGACGAAAAAACGGGGTCGGTCGCCCTAAGTCGTTCAGGTGGCGTCTGTTGCGGGGTGACGCCTTGCCTCCCGGGAGATCCTTCGGCCCGGAGACAGCTCTCAAATTGTTGATAGCCCACGATTATGGTATAAAGCGCGCGCTTCAGGCAAATCCGGCCGGAAGCGAAATCCATGCGGTCCGTCGTGCGCGGCTTCGGCGGTGTCGCAACGGCGCCGGATACACTCCGGCAGGTCGGGCGATCTGTGTCGCCACGCGAACGGACCGAATCAATCTCTCACACGCACCGTCACATCCAGCCGGGTGCCCGGTCGCCGCGATTGATCGCGAACCGACGGGTCGTTGGATGGGGTACGTGGAGGTCGAACCCGTAGAGCCAAGGAGTCAAGACATGTCAAGCGTAACCATGCGCCAGATGCTGGAAGCCGGTGTGCATTTCGGGCATCAGACCCGTTATTGGAATCCGAAGATGGCACCGTATATTTTCGGCGACCGCAACAAGATTCACATCATCAACCTCGAGAAGTCCCTGCCGTTATTGACCGAAGCGGCCAACTATCTCGGAAAGATCGCGTCAAAAGGCGGCAAAATCCTCTTCGTAGGGACCAAACGGGCCGCTCGCGACACCCTCTGTGTGCAGGCCGAACGCTGCTCTATGCCCTACGTGAACCATCGGTGGCTGGGAGGCATGCTCACCAACTTTCAGACGGTGGCGCATTCTATCAAGCGGCTCAAGGCACTCGAGCAGATGGAGACCAAGAGCTCGTTTGAGCATCTCGGGAAGAAGGAGGTTCTGCAGCTCAGGCGCGAGATGGAGAAACTCGAGCGCAGCATTGGTGGCATCAAGGACATGTCGGGCCTTCCGGATGCCGTATTCATCATCGACGTGGGTTACGAGCGCATCGCCGTCAGCGAGGCGGTCAAGCTGGGAATTCCCGTGGTGGCCGTCGTCGATTCGAACAATTCGCTCGAGGGTGTCGACTACCCGATCCCCGGAAACGATGACGCCATTCGCGCCATACAGATCTACACCACGGTGGCTTCGGACGCGATCATCGAAGGTGTGGCCCAGACGCGGATCGTCGGCGCCTCCGACGACGAATTCGTCGAGGTCGAGGAGGGAGCCGGTGGCGCTGCTGCCGCGGAGGAATCCACGGGCGGCGACGCGGCGACAGGGGAGCCGGCCTGACGGGCCAGTCACGAAAAGGCACTCCGGCCCGGCCTGATAGATGCCCGGACTTTTCGAACAGGACATACAGCTGAGGATTTTTAATGATGCAAATCACTGCCGCCCTGGTGAAAGAGCTCCGCGAACGTACCGGCGCCGGGATGATGGAATGCAAGAAGGCCCTGACGGAAACTGCTGGAGACATGGACGCCGCGGTCGAACTAATGCGCAAGTCCGGTCAGGCCAAGGCCGACAAGAAATCCGGGCGGATCGCGGCGGAAGGTGTCGTTACCCTGGCGATGGGCGAGGGTGCGCAGACTGCCGCGATCGTTGAGGTCAACTGCGAGACGGACTTCGTGGCCAAGGACGACTCCTTCGGGGCGTTTGCCGCGGCGGTCGCGGAAACCGTGCTGGAACAGTCCCCCGCAAGCGTCGAAGCGCTGAATGCCATGAATCTGGCGGGCTCGGACGATCATACGGTGGAACAGTCGCGACTCGATCTCGTGAGCAAGATCGGGGAGAACATCCAGGTGAGGCGGTTCGAACGGGTGGTCTCGGATGGAGGGCAAATCGGCTCGTATCTCCACGGTACGCGCATCGGCGTGCTCGTCGATGCCGAAGGCGGCGAGGACACCCTGGTACGCGACGTCGCGATGCACATCGCTGCGAGCCGACCGATGTGTGTCGCCGAGGCTGACGTTCCGCCCGGGGTACTGGAGAAGGAAAAGGAGATCCTCTCCGCACAGGCAGCGTCCAGCGGCAAGCCGGCGAACATCATAGAGAAAATGGTCGAAGGCAGGATCCGTAAGTACCTGGGCGAGATCACCCTCCTGGGGCAGCCGTTCGTGAAGGACCCCGAGCGGACCGTGGGGGCACTGCTGGGATCCGCAGACGCGAAGGTTAACGGGTTCGTGCGATTCGAGGTCGGTGAAGGGTTGGAGAAGAAGCAGGAAAACTTCGCCGAAGAGGTCATGGCTCAGGTCAAGGGCGCTTGAATGAATGTAATCGCCCGAATGGCGCGATCGCCGGGCGGGTTGGTCGCCAGCCAGAGCGGGGCGGTTTTTTGCGCGGGTACGATCGAGTCCCAGTCGATATGACGGATTCCTCCGGACCGCGTTTCCGGCGCATACTCCTCAAACTGAGCGGCGAGGCGCTAATGGGTGCGCTGGCCTCCGGGATCGATCCCGGGATCCTGGATCGCATTGCCGGCGAGATCGCAGCTTTTGGCGAGCGCGGCGTTCAGGTTGCTGTCGTGATTGGGGGAGGCAACATCTTTCGCGGTGCCGAGCTGGCCGCCAGGGGGCTGGACCGGGTTACCGGCGATCAGATGGGGATGTTGGCGACGGTGATCAACGCGCTGGCCGCGCAGGACGCGCTGCGCAAGGTCGATGTGGACTGCCGGGTCATGTCGTCGTTTCCGATCGGCGCCGTTTGCGAGCTGTTCGATCGCAACGAGGCGCAACGTCACTTGGACGCTGGGCGGGCCTTGATCTTTGCCGGAGGAACCGGCAACCCCTTTTTTACCACGGACTCTGCGGCAAGCCTGCGGGCCAGTGAGATCGGCGCCGAGTTGATGATCAAGGCGACCAAGGTCGACGGCGTCTACGATGCCGATCCGGTCAAGTATCCGGACGCGAAGCGCTTCGACCGGATAAGCTACAACGAGGCGATCACCCGCGGGCTGGGCGTAATGGACATCACTGCCCTGGTGATCTGCCGGGATAACGGGATACCGTTGCGAGTCATCAACATGTTCAGCCCCGGGGCCTTGCACGACACCGTCATGGGCGCGGAAATCGGTACCCTCGTTTGCGATGAGGACAATTCACAATGATCGATGAAATCATCGAGGACGCCGATCAGAGGATGCGCAAGAGTGTCGAGGCGCTCGGTCACGAAATGGCCAAGATTCGAACCGGTAGGGCGCATACCAGCCTTCTCGATCACGTGACGGTTGACTACTATGGCAGCCGTGTTCCGATCAAGCAGGTGGCGAAGGTCAACGTTGAGGACGCTCGTACGCTCGCCGTGTCGCCCTGGGAAAGGGAGATGATCAAGGTCGTGGAACGGGCCATCATGGAGTCGGATCTGGGACTGAATCCATCTTCGGCCGGTATGGTGATCCGGGTGCCCATGCCTCCCCTCACCGAAGAGCGCCGCCGGGACCTGGTCAAGGTCGTCCGGCACGAGGCGGAGGGCGGGCGCGTGGCGGTACGAAACATCCGACGAGATGCGAACCAGGACCTAAAGGAGCTGTTAAAGGAGAAGGAGATCTCCGAGGACGCCGAACACGGGGCAGAAGAGCGTATCCAGAAACTGACTGACACTCACGTTTCCGAGATCGAGGAGATTCTGGCGAAAAAGGAGCAGGAGCTCATGGAGTTTTAGAACTCCCGCGGGCACTGAATTTCCGGATTCGGCCGGTATCGTGGCGGGCTTGCTCACCGGTAGTCGGTGACATCGCCCCTTTTTTTAGGATGGCGCCGAGCGCTCGCGATCGATTGCCATCTTCTCCGGTTTGCCGGGAACTCAGTGCGGAAAACGCACATCGAGTCCTTCGGTATGCCTTCTGCCCCTGCCAGATTCGTCACCTCCGACAGGCTGACCCTGGCCGATGAGGATGTCGAATCGGGAAATCGACGAGAATGACGAGTGATTCGACGTCCCGGAAGGAGATTCCGGGGCATGTAGCCATCATCATGGACGGGAACGGACGGTGGGCCCGTTCCCGCATGCTGCCACGTCCGGCAGGGCATCAGGCCGGTGTCAATGCCACCCGTCGGATCGTCGAGCACTGCCTGAGGGCGGGTGTCGAGGTGGTGACCCTGTTCGCCTTCAGCAGCGAGAACTGGCGCAGGCCCGCCGCCGAGGTCAGCAGCCTGATGGAGCTGTTCTTCCATTCGCTCAGGCGGGAGGCCGGGCGCCTGGCCGAGAACGGAATCCGAATGCGTTTCATCGGGGATCGAGACGGCTTCTCACCACGACTCAAGCAGGAGATCGCCGCAGCAGAGGATACCACTGCGGCGGGTGAGCGTATGCTCCTGAACATCGCCGCCAACTACGGAGGGCGCTGGGACATCGTCCAGGCAGTCAGACAACTGATCGCCGATGTGGGAGAATCCGGCATGGATTCGTCTGCGATCGATGAATCGGCGCTCAACAAGAGACTTTCGACGGCCGGTCTCGCCGAGCCGGACCTTTTCATTCGCGCCGGCGGGGAACATCGCATCAGCAACTTCCTGCTCTGGCAGCTCGCCTACACCGAGCTCTATTTCACTGATACCCTGTGGCCGGACTTCGATGAGGCGTCGCTTGCGGAGGCGTTTAACGACTACGCGGGGCGGCAACGGCGTTTCGGCAAGACAGGGGAACAGGTGCGGGAATTGGATGACGATGCTTAGGCAGCGTGTGATCACGGCCGCGGTCGCGGGGATCGTGGCGGTAACCGCAGTCATGATGTTGCCTTCCAAGACATTGGCAGTGGTGCTGTTGGCAATTGTGTTGGTCGGTGCCTGGGAGTGGGCACGCCTGGCGGGACTGAAATCGATTCCCGCCAGAGTGGGTTATACGCTGCTCGTCGCCGTGCTGGCCGGTTTCGGGTGGTGGATGCGGCAACGGGGACTGCAACTCCCCTTCGTCGCGCTCGGGGTCGTGTGGTGGGTCTTCGTCCTGGTGGCGCTGGCGAGTTACCAGCCTGGTGGGAACGGTTCGAGGATCGGGATGATCGTGGCGGGGTTGCCCGTGCTCGCCCCCTCATGGCTTGCGCTGGTGGATCTGCACGCCATACGTCCCTCCCTACTCCTCTATCTTTTCGTGTTGATCTGGCTGGCCGATTCCGCGGCGTATTTCAGCGGGAAGCGATTCGGCAAGACCCGGCTGGCCCCGGTCCTCAGCCCGGGGAAGAGTCGCGAAGGTGTGCTGGGTGCCCTGGTGGCAACATTGTTACTTGGTCTGGCCGGTGCGCGGTGGTTCGAGGCAGGACTCGTTGCCGGCGCCTACTTTGTCCTGCTCGGCCTCCTGACCGCCCTGGTGTCGGTGGAGGGCGACCTGTTCGAGAGCCTTCTCAAGCGTCGTGCCGGCGTGAAGGACAGCGGACGCATCCTGCCCGGCCATGGAGGGGTGTTGGATCGTATCGACAGTCTGACCGCGGCGGCCCCAGTGTTCTGGTTGGGTCTGTACTGGATTCGCGTCCCCTCGGCAACATGATGGTTACTGGGTATGACTGAGTTCGGTCAGGCAACCCCCAAGGGGGTTTCGATTCTAGGCTCTACCGGTACCATCGGTGTCAATACCCTGGATGTGCTGGCGCGGCATCCGGATCGTTTCCGGGTCGTGGCCCTGACGGCGAACTCGAACGTCGATCGTATGGTCGGACAATGTGAGGCGACCAGGCCTGACTATGCAGTGATGCGCGACGAGGACGCAGCTCAGCAACTGCGCACCCGCCTACGGCAAGGTTGTCCTTCAACAGAGGTTCTCGCCGGCGTGAAGGGGCTGGAGGAGGTCGTGGCGCTTGCAGCGACGGACTACGTGATGGCCGGCATCGTGGGCGCCGCTGGTTTGCTACCCACGCTGGCCGCCGCACGTGCCGGAAAGCGCGTGATGCTCGCGAACAAGGAGGCGCTGGTGATGTCCGGGCGGCTGTTCATGGATGAAGTGAGCCGAAACGGCGCCGAGTTACTGCCCATCGACAGTGAACATAATGCCGTTTTTCAGTGCATGCCAGGGGATTTTGCCCGAGGGCTAGACACCGTCGGCGTGGCCCGGATTCTACTGACGGGCTCAGGCGGACCGTTTCGCGAGATGCCTCTTGACAGACTGGATCAGGTAACGCCCGATCAGGCCGTCGCCCATCCGAACTGGGTGATGGGACGGAAGATCTCGGTCGATTCGGCTACCATGATGAACAAGGGGCTGGAGGTGATCGAGGCCTGCTGGTTGTTCCATACCGAGGTCGGGCGCGTCGATGTCGTTGTCCACCCGCAGAGCGTCATCCATTCCATGGTGTCCTATGCCGACGGTTCGGTACTCGCGCAACTCGGCAACCCAGATATGCGTACCCCGATCGCCTACGCGTTGTCCTGGCCGGAGCGGATCGCCTCGGGGGTCGACCTACTGGACCTGATTCAGGTGGCGCACCTGGATTTCTCCAGACCCGACGAGCAACGCTTCCCCTGTCTTCGGCTCGCTCGCGAGGCGCTTGTCGCGGGGGGCACGGCAACCGCGATTCTGAATGCGGCGAACGAGGTGGCGGTGCAGAGTTTCCTGGAGCGGGAGATCCCGTTTACGCGGATTCCGCCCGCCATTGAGTCCGCGCTGGAGTCGGTCACCGTACAGGCGGCGGATTCGCTTGACGCGATACTCGCGGCCGACGAGGAAGGCAGATTGGCGGCCCATCGGTACCTCGGGAGAGGATGATGTCCGTACTGATCAATATCGCGGCGTTTGTCGTCGCCGTCGGAACCCTGGTGACGTTTCACGAGTTTGGCCACTTCTGGGTGGCACGGAAACTCGGTGTCAAGGTGCTACGGTTCTCGGTCGGATTCGGACGGCCGCTGTGGAAGCGTGTCGCCGGTGAGGACCGTATCGAGTACGTGATCGCGGCGGTCCCCCTCGGCGGCTATGTCAAGATGCTCGATGAGAGAGAGACGGAGGTGCCCGACCAGGACCTCGGTCGCGCCTTCAATCGACAGCCAGTCTGGAAGCGTATGGCCATTGTCGCTGCGGGGCCGCTGGCGAACTTCCTGCTTGCGATTCTCGCCTACTGGCTGATGTTCATGCTCGGCGTGAGCGGAGTACGGCCCGTGATTGGGACTCCTGATCCGGGATCGCTGGCGGAGCAGGCCGGGTTGCAATCCGGCGACGAGATCGTCTCGGTCAATGGCAAGCCGACACCCACCTGGCAGAACACCGTGATCATTCTGCTTGAACAGGCACTCGAGACCGGTGTCGTGGAGCTCGGGGTCCGTCGCGAACGGGGATTTCCGCAAACCGTAACGATGGACCTCACGGATACCCGATCGCTGCTGGCCGACGGTGAGCTGCTGGACAAGGTGGGAATTGCGGTGTGGAGACCAGAGGTCGAACCGGTCCTCGGTCGTCTGGTCGACGGAGGCGCGGCGCAGCGCGACGGATTGCGTGACGGAGACCGGATTCTCTCGGTCGACGACGCACCGGTTGAGACCTGGGACGACTGGGTCGAGGTCGTGCGGGCCAATCCCGGAAAAACGCTGACCGTCAGGATCGACCGGAACGGTGCGATGCTGAATGTCCCGTTGAAGGTCGGATCCGACCGGGATGGGGGTGAGACGATCGGGCGGATAGGCGCCTACCCGAAGATTGACGCGGACCAGTATGACTGGATGCGGGTCACCGTGCGCTACGGCCCGATCGAGGGATTGGGCCGTGCGGTCATCAAGACCTGGGACATTACCCTACTGACCTTACGCGTACTCTGGAAGCTGGTGATCGGGGAGGCCTCCCTGAAGAATATCAGCGGCCCTGTGACGATCGCGGAATTCGCTGGCGTTTCGGCGTTAATCGGGGTCTCCGCCTTCCTAGGCGCCCTGGCGCTGTTCAGTGTCAGCATCGGCATCCTGAATCTGCTGCCCGTGCCCATCCTGGACGGAGGGCACTTGATGTACTACCTCATCGAGCTGATCAAGGGCAGCCCGGTGTCGGACGCGGCCGAGGCCGTTGGGCAACGTATCGGTTTTGCCATGCTTGCCGCTCTGATGGGGCTGGCTTTCTACAACGATATCGTCAGGTTGATTGGATAGACTGAATGCCGCCTCGCAGCATCCGGAAGACAGGCTGGAGGTTGTGGGACGGTGAGGCCGGCCAGCGCCCGCGTCTCTGCCTCCGCACGGCGCTCATCCGCCTGATGATGGTCTGGATGTTTTCCCTCAGCGCCGTCGCCCGCGCCGACAGTTTCACGGTCGACGATATCGAGGTCCTTGGCGTCCAGCGCATCGAGCCCGGCACCGTGTTCAACTACCTGCCGGTCAAGGTCGGCGACAGCTTCGATACCGCACGCAGCGCCGAGGTGATCCGGGCCCTCATCAAGACCGGATTCTTCAACGACGTCCAGCTGCTGCGTCGCGGCGATGTACTGGTGATCCGGGTCAAGGAGCGTCCGGCGATTGCCGAGTTGAAGTTTGACGGCAACAAAGACATCAAGGACGAGGACCTCGAGAAGGCGCTCAAGGGCGTGGGGATCGCCAAGGGCCGGGTTTTCAACCGTTCCGTGCTCGAGCGGCTCGAGAACGAGCTGCGCCAGCAGTATTTCGCCCGCGGCAAGTACAACGTACGGATCGACGTGACGGTCAACGAACTGCCCCGCAATCGCGTGGACATCGATATCGATATCTCGGAAGGCAAGCCGGCGAAGATCAAGCGCATCACCCTGGTCGGGAACGAGAGCTACAAGTCCGACGACATCACCGACGAGTTCAGCTCAGGCAAGGCGCCCTGGTGGAATCCGTTCAGTTCCCGCGATCAGTACGCCAAGGCAAAGCTCGCGGGCGACCTCGAGAAGCTGCGCAGCTATTACCTCGATCGTGGATATCTCAAGTTCAACGTGGATTCCACGCAGGTTTCCATCACGCCGGACAATCGCGATATTTACGTCACGATCAACCTGGAAGAGGGTGACAAATACGTCGTCAAGGAGGTCAGGCTGGCGGGCGAGTTCGTCGTCCCCGAAGAGGAACTCCGGCGCCTGACCGCCGTCCACGCCGGTGATACCTTTTCCCGCGAGAAGGTCGTCAAGACGACCGACAACATCTCGCGCAGGCTGGGTGACGATGGCTATGCCTTCGCCAACATCAATCCGATCCCGGAAGTCGATGAGCAGCGCCGTGAGGTCTCGCTAACGTTTTTCGTCGATCCCGGGCAGCGGGCCTATGTGCGTCATATCAATTTCTTCGGCAATACTGGCACGCAGGATGAGGTTTTTCGGCGTGAAATGCGCCAGATGGAAGGCGGTTGGTACTCTCTGGACAAGATCAACCTGTCCCGCCGTCGTATTCAGCGCCTTTCCTACGTGGAGTCCGTGGACATCAAGACCGATCGTGTATCGGGTTCCGATGATCTGGTGGACCTCAACGTCACCGTCAAGGAAAGGCGATCCGGCAGCTTTTCCGTGGGTGTTGGTTTCTCCCAGGCGCAGGGAATCCTGTTCAATCTCAGTCTCAATCAGGACAATTTCCTCGGCACCGGGCGCCGGGTGAGCCTGCGGTTCGACAACAGCCGCGTCAGCACGATTTACAGTCTGTCCTATGTCAATCCCTATTTCACCATCAACGGGGTGAGCGCGGGATTCCATGCCACCTATTCCGACATCAATGCCGCAGAGGCGAACGTCTCATCCTACACGGCCGACACCCTGGACGTTGGCGTCAACCTGGGTGCGCCGATCACAGAGGTCGATACCATCCGTGGCGGGTTGTCCGTAGAGAACATCAAGATCGACACGAACTCGAACACGCCTCAGGAGATCTTCGAATTCATCGCGCAAAACGGCAACGAATATCTGGACTTTCCCTTCGCGGGGACCTTCGTTCACGACACACGGAACAAGTCCGCATTCGCGACGCGCGGAAACCTGCAGCGGCTAACCGGTGAGGTGACCATTCCGGGAAGCGACCTGGAGTACTACAAGATCGGCTATCGGCTGCGACAGTACATTCCGATCCGTAGCTGGCTGACCGGCATGTTCTTCACCAACGTGGCCTTCGGCGAGAGTTACGGCGATGACGGCGATCTGCCGTTTTTCGAGAAATACTACGCCGGCGGCATACGCAGTGTGCGCGGTTACAAGACCAATTCGCTGGGTCCGCGCGATTCGACTGGCAGGCCATTTGGTGGTAACTTCCGTACGGTTGCAAGCGTCGAGAACATCTTCCCCGTTCCGTTTGCCAAGGGCAGCGAGAACATGCGCTTGAGTGTTTTCGTCGATGCAGGCAATGTGTTCGCGCAGCCGAGTGACTGGGACTACACCGCGCTTCGCGCGTCCGTTGGTGCGGCATTCTCGTGGATATCGCCCCTCGGCGCACTGACGTTTTCATACGCCGTGCCGATCAACGATCAGCCGGGGGACGAACTGGAGGCATTCCAGTTCAACGTCGGGACCCTTTTCTAGGACCAATCTGGAGAATGACAGTGATGCGTAACTGTGCGCTGTTCGCAGTAGTTCTGCTGGTAGCCGGCTCGCCCGCTCTCGCGGATAGTGGCGTCAAGATAGGCTTCGTCAACAGCAAGATCATCATGGAGCAGGCCCCTCAGGCGGAGCAGGCCCAGAAGAACCTGGAAAGAGAGTTCTCTACGCGGGAGGCTTCGCTCAAGGCCGAGGCAAGCGAGATCGAGGAACTCAAGAATAAGTTTGATAAAGATAGTGCGATCATGAGCGAAAGCAAGCGCGCCGAACTCGAGCGTAAGATCGTGAAGATGAAGCGGGAATTCGAGCGCGACTCCGACGAGCTGCGCGAGGACCTGAATATCCGGCGCACCGAGGAACTCAGCCAGCTCCAACGGGAGGTGTCCAAGGTCATCAAGGAGATCGCCGAGGAGGAGAAATACGACATCATCATGGCGGAGAATCATCTGGTTTTCGCCAGCAAGAAGATCGATATCACCGACCAGATCCTCAAACGCCTCAAGAGTTCGTTCAAGGGCAAATAGACCAGACGACGGCCCACGGTGAAGCTGGGGGAACTGGCATCGCTTACCGGGGTGCGTCTAGAGGGAGATCCGTGCACCGAGATTCGTTTCGTCTCGACCCTGCGCACCGCCGGTCCCGGATCGATCGCTTTCCTGAGCAACCAAAAGTACCGTTCCTACCTGGCCGATACCGGGGCATCGGCGGTGATTCTGTCGGAGGAATTGCTTGACGAGTGTCCCGTCGCGGCCCTGGTGAGCGACGATCCCTATGTCACCTATGCGCGCGTCGCCAACGCCCTGTATCCCGCCGAGACGGTGCAAGCCGGCGCCGTCCATCCCACTGCGGTGGTCGCCGAAGATGCGGACATCCACCACAGCGTCAGCATCGGACCGCATTGTGTCGTCGAGTCGGGCGTCCGCCTCGCCTGCGGCGTGGTGCTCGGGCCCGCCTGCGTTGTCCAGAGAGACTGTTCCCTGGGCGAAGACACGCGTCTAGTGGCGCGTGTCACGCTTTGCCACCGGACACAGCTCGGCGTCCGTTGCCTGATACACCCCGGCGCGGTACTGGGAAGCGACGGTTTCGGTCTGGCCAACGACCGGGGCATCTGGCTGAAGATACCGCAGGTAGGTCGGGTCGTGCTGGGCGATGATGTGGAGGTAGGCGCGAACACCACCATCGACAGGGGAGCGATCGAGGATACGGTCATCGAGGATGGCGTCAAGCTGGACAACCAGATCCAGCTGGGACACAACGTTCGTGTCGGGGCGCATTCGCTGATCGCAGGCTGTGCCGGAATATCCGGTAGCGTGACGATAGGCCGCCAATGTACCATTGGCGGCGGTGCCGGGTTCGGTGGCCACCTCGAGCTGACCGACAACGTGGTCATCACGGGATTTTCACGCGTCAGCAAGTCCATCAGGGAGCCGGGGATCTATACGTCCGGGACCCCGTTGCAGAAGCAGCAGGACTGGCAGAAAAACACCGTACGATATCGGCAGCTGGAAAAGATGGCGCAGCGTCTGTCGGAACTGGAAAAGAAGCTGAAGGATTGAATCGGGCTCGGTAAGTCTTCAGGCCTATACGGAAGATGTTTCGACCGGAAACAGCGATGTCAGAAGGCATTATGAATATCGACGGGATCATGAAGCGCCTGCCGCAGCGCTTTCCTTTTCTCATGCTCGATCGCGTCGTCGCGTGTGAACCGGGAAAGACCCTGACGGCGATCAAGAACGTCAGTATCAACGAACCTTTCTTCCAGGGACATTTTCCGGGACTGCCATTGATGCCGGGTGTCCTGATTCTGGAGGCCCTCGCTCAGGCCACGGGTGTCCTGGCGTTCTGCACCCTTGAGTCGATGCCGGCCAACAGGAAGTTTCTGTTCGTCGGGATCGACAAGGCGCGTTTCAAGCGTCAGGTCGTCCCGGGTGATCAGCTGATTCTGAAGGTGGAGTACATACGCCACAAGCGCGGTATCTGGGTGTTCAACGCCGAGGCCAGCGTCGGTGGGGAGATCGCCGCGTCGGCTGAACTGATGTGTGCCGAGAGAGAAATGTAGTTGATCGATCCGCGCGCCGTCATCGATCCTTCCGCGCAGCTGGCGGAGGACGTTACCGTAGGACCTTACAGCGTCATCGGTCCCTCGGTGAGCGTGGGTCGCGGCACATGGATCGGCCCGCATGTCGTGATCAACGGACCCGCGCGAATCGGGGAAAACAACCGCATCTTCCAGTTTGCGTCGCTGGGCGAGATCCCGCAGGACAAGAAGTTCAGGGGGGAGGACAGCGAACTGATCATCGGCAGCCGCAATACCATTCGCGAGTATGTGACCATCAACCGGGGGACGGCCCTGGACCAGGGCAAGACGATGGTCGGGGACGAGAACTGGATCATGGCCTACGTGCACATCGCGCACGATTGCCAGGTGGGTTCGCGGACCATCTTTTCCAATGGCGCGACACTGGCGGGGCACGTCCAGGTCGCGGACAAGGCGATCCTCGGCGGTTTCACGCTCGTTCACCAGTTCTGCCGGATCGGTACCCATGCATTTTGTGGCATGGGCACGGCGCTGAACCGCGACCTTCCTCCCTACGTGATGGCCTCCGGAAATCTCGCTAGGCCGTTCGGTCTGAACCGGGAAGGCCTCAAGCGCGATGGCATCGCACAGGAGACCGTACGGGCCCTGCAGCGCGCCTACAAGGTGCTGGTCAGGGTCGGCACGGTTCCCGAAGAGGAAAAGCAGGCGATCGATAATCTCCGGCGTGACTATGTCGAGGTCGAGCGGTTCGCCTCGTTCATCGAGGTGAGTTCCCGGGGGATCGTAAGGAACGCTGACTAAATCGCGGAGCGGGGAGTCTGCGGACTACAGCGCATCCCTGATTACAGCGGCGATGCGTTCGATTTCCTCGTCCGTCAGTTCGGGGAAAATCGGCAGCGACAGGCATTTTTGGGCCACACTCTCCGCGACCGGCAGCGGGATGTCGCGCCAGTCTTCTGCGAAGACCTTCTGCCGGTGCAGCGGTACCGGGTAGTAGATGGCCGAGGCGATCTCCGCATCCCTCAGGGCGGTCTGGATCCTGTCTCGTCTGTCCGTGAGTATCGTGTACTGGTGATACACGTGGCGGCCGTGGTCCGTCTCCCGCGGCATGACGATCCCCGTCCCCTCGAGCAGCGATCCGTATCGTGCGGCGACTCGCCGCCGGTTCTCGTTGTAGTCGTCGATTCTCCCGAGTTTCACCCGCAGGATGGCCGCCTGCATCTCGTCGAGCCGGCTGTTGTAGCCGATCATGTCGTGGCGATATTGCTTGAAGCTGCCGTGGTTGCGAAGGGCCCGCAGTTTCACTGCGTGCTCCTCCGAGCGTGCGGTTACCAGCCCTCCGTCACCATATCCCCCGAGGTTCTTGCTGGGAAAGAAGCTGAAGGCGCCGAAGTCACCGATACCGCCCGCCATGCGACCGTCTGGAAGACTCGCACCGAACGATTGGGCGCAGTCCTCGATAAGTTGAAGCCCATACCGCTCGCACAGCCTTGTTATGTGTTCCATGTCCGCGGGCTGGCCGAACAGATGGACCGGCAGCACCGCGCGGGTGTGCCGGGTCACCGTTGCCTCGATGAGATCGGGGTCGAGGTTGAAACTCCGCGGATCGATGTCCACGAAGACGGGGTTTGCGCCGACATGGCGGATCGCCTCGGCCGTGGCGATGAACGTGAAAGGTGAGGTGATGACCTCGTCGCCGTCGCCGATGCCGGCGGCGCGTAGCGCGAGCATGAGCGCGTCGGTCCCCGAGGCGCATGCGACCGCATGCGGGGCGCCGAGGTATTCCGCGCACTCCTGTTCGAAGGCCGAGACATTAGGACCGAGGATGAAACGGGTGCCGTCGATCACCTGGCGCAGTGCGGCATCGATTTCCCCGGCGATCTCCCGGTATTGTCGCTTGAGGTCTACCATCGGGATCATCTGCGGCGCTCCTTTGTGCCTCGATCGGGTCAGTCCGAACCTGAGTTCGCGGGGGACACCGGTTTCTGGCTGGATAGAAGCTCGGTGATTCGCATGGCCGCCTCCAGGGCCCGCTTGCCGTCTTCACCGGTGACCAGCGGTTCGCGGCCCTCGATCGCTGCATGTAGAAAGTGATCGATCTCCGTTCTCAGCGCGTCGCCGTCCTCGTGACGCGTCTGCTCGCTCTCGATGTCGGGGATCCCGGGGAACATCTCACCGTCCCCCTTGCGGTGGATGCTCAGCACCCGTTCCTGGAAGTCCACCGAGATATAGGCGTCGTGCTGGAAGATGCGCATCTTGCGCTCGGATTTCATGCTGATCCGGCTCGCCGTCACGTTGGCGACGCAGCCATTCTCGAACACCAGGCGCGCGTTGGCGATATCGACCTCGTCCGAGAGCACCGGAACGCCGCTGGCGTCGATACGGTCGAGATCCGCCCCCACCATGTTCAGAATGATGTCGATGTCGTGGATCATCAGGTCGAGAATGACGCTTACGTCCGTACCGCGCGGCTTGAACGGCGCCACGCGGTGCGACTCGATGAACATCGGCCGGTCGAGGACCCGGTCGAGATCGAGGATGGCGTTGTTGAAGCGCTCGAGGTGACCGACCTGCAGCACGCGACCCTTTTCGCGCGCCAGATCGATCAGATCGCCGGCCTCTTCCACCGTGCTGGTCATGGGTTTTTCGATCAGCACATGGGTACCGTGCCCGAGGAAGTCGCGCGCGATGGAAAAGTGCGATCGCGTGGGGACGACGATACTGACGGCATCGACGCGACCCAGCAGGTCCCGGTAATCCGTGACGGCGTCCACGCCCAGTCTGTTCGCCACCTCCGCAGCGCTCTCCTCACGGGAATCCGCCACCGCAACCAGTTCGCTTTGCGGTAGCATGGCAAACTTTTCAGCGTGGAACCTGCCAAGGTAACCCACGCCGATCACAGCGGTTCTGAGTGTCGGCATAGAGGTTTGCCATCAGTGAGATCAACGCGAAGTATAGGGGGTTTACGGTGACGCGGAAATGTCCGGGTCGTTCGGTCCCGGTGCCGCGCTAGAATGTGAGGGGAACATGAACGGAACAGGGGGTATCGAGAGGTTCGGCCTGGTGGCAGGCGTCGACGAGGCGGGAAGAGGGCCGCTGGCAGGGCCGGTAGTGGCCGCGGCGGTAGTGCTGGATCCGGACAGGCCGATTCGCGGGCTGGCGGATTCCAAGGCGATCGGGGTTGCGAAGCGCCGGCGACTGGCCGAGGAGATCACGGAGAAATGTCTCTCCTGGGCGGTGGCCAGCGCCGGACCGAAGGAGATCGACGAGGTCAATATCCTTCAGGCCACGATGCTAGCCATGCAAAGGGCGGTCGCTGCGCTCGACACCGTGCCGGACCATGTGCTGGTGGATGGCAACCGGTGCCCCCGGCTGCCCATACCCGCGACAGCAATCGTCAAGGGTGATGCCACGGTCGAAGCGATCAGTGCGGCGTCCATCCTGGCGAAGGTCACCCGCGATCGCGAGATGATCGAACTTGATGCGATTCACCCCGGTTATGGCTTTGCGCGACACAAGGGCTACCCGACGAGGGACCACGTCCGCGCACTGGCTGAACGCGGCCCGTGCCCGTGCCATCGCCGCAGCTTCGCGCCCGTGTTGAGCGCCCTGCGGTGCCGGGGTACGGAAAGCCGCTACACGGGTCGATGAACGACGCAGAACCCGAAAGCGCAATGGCGGACTCCGTCGGATTCATCCACCTGCACCTGCACACCGAGTATTCCCTGGCAGACGGCCTCGTGCGGATCGGTCCGCTGATGGACAGTGTCGCTGGCGCAGGCATGCCCGCGGTCGCCCTGACGGACTACAACAACCTGTTCGCCCTGGTGAAGTTCTATCGAGCGGCCGAGGCTCGTGGCATCAAGCCCCTGATCGGCGTCGATCTGCGGGTGAGCGGGACTAAAGGCGATGAAGCGCCTTCCCGTGTCGTGCTGCTGTGCCGCAACGGAACGGGATACCGGAACCTGACCCGTCTTGTGACGCGTGCCTACATCGAGGGACAGCACGACGGCGCGCCGCTGGTCGAGCGCGCCTGGCTGCGCGAGGGGCACGATGGGTTGATCGCGTTGTCGGCCGCGGCCGAGGGTGACGTCGGCAGGGCGCTGATCGGCGGCAATCCGGCGCAGGCCGCGTCCCGACTGGCGTTCTGGCAGGCGTGTTTCGGAGACGACTACTATCTCGAGGTACAGCGCACCGGGCGCGACCGCGACGAGATGCTGTTGCACGCCACGGTCGACCTCGCCCTGAAACACGGAAGCCCGGTGGTTGCCACCAACGACGTCAGGTTCCTGCGGCGGGAGGATTTCGAGGCGCACGAGGTTCGGGTCTGTATCCACGACGGCCGCACCCTGGACGATCCGCGGCGCCCGAGGCGCTACAGCGAGCAGCAGTTCCTGCGCACCCCCAGGGAAATGGCGGCGCTGTTCGCCGATCTGCCCGAGGCCCTCGAGAACACGGTGGAGATCGCGCGCCGCTGCAATGTCTCGATGACCTTCGGCAAGAACGTCCTGCCCGAGTTTCCCGTGCCCGAAGGCATGACCACCGACCGGTACCTCCGCGAGCAGGCCCATCGGGGGCTGGTCACCCGGTTGGCCGATCCGTCGCCGCAGACACGGCGGGGCTATGAGGAAAGACTCGATCTCGAACTGGATGTGATCTGCGAGATGGGTTTTCCAGGTTATTTCCTGATCGTTGCCGATTTCATCCAGTGGGCCAAGGACAACGGCGTGCCCGTGGGTCCCGGTCGCGGTTCCGGTGCCGGTTCCCTGGTGGCCTACGCGCTGAAGATCACCGACCTCGACCCCATTCGCTACGACCTCCTGTTCGAGCGCTTCCTCAATCCGGAACGCGTCTCCATGCCGGACTTCGATGTCGACTTCTGTATGGAAGGACGCGACCGCGTCATCGAGTACGTGGCTGGTCGCTACGGGCGCGAGCGGGTCAGCCAGATCATTACCTACGGCAGCATGGCGGCGAAGGCCGTGGTGCGCGACGTGGGCCGGGTACTCGGGCACGGCTACGGTTTTGTCGACAAGATCGCCAAGCTCATTCCTTTCGTGATCGGGATGACGCTGGACAAGGCTCTCGAACAGGAGCCGGAGCTGCGCGGACTCTACGAAGCGGAGGAAGACGTCCACGCGATTATCGACATGGCGAGGATGCTCGAGGGCCTGGCCCGCAATGCGGGGAAGCACGCCGGGGGCGTGGTGATCTCGCCCTCGGAACTGACCGACTTCACCCCGCTGTACTGCGAGCCGGGCGGGATGAGTGTCGTGACCCAGCTCGACAAGGACGACGTCGAGGCCGCCGGTCTGGTCAAATTCGACTTCCTCGGGCTGCGCACCCTGACGATCATCGACTGGGCCCTGCGCAATATCGCCGCGGCCGGGGGGGACGGCGACTCCCCGGTCCGCCTGGAAGACATCCCGCTCGACGATCCCGACACCTTCGCGTTGCTGTGTCGACAGGAGACGACTGCGGTCTTCCAACTGGAGTCACGGGGGATCAAGGAGATCATCGGGCGCCTGCAGCCGGACACCTTCGAGGACATCATCGCCCTGGTGGCGCTCTACCGTCCCGGACCGCTGCAGTCCGGAATGGTCGACGACTTCATCCTGAGGAAACACGGCAAGGCCAAGGTCGAATACCCGCACCCGGACCTGGAGGCGATCCTCAAGCCCACCTACGGCGTCATCCTATACCAGGAACAGGTAATGCAGATTGCGCAGGTCCTCGCCGGCTATTCGCTGGGCGGCGCGGATCTCCTCCGGCGCGCCATGGGCAAGAAGAAACCGCAGGAGATGGCACGTCAGCGGGAGATCTTTCTCTCCGGCGCCACCGAGCGCGGGGTCGAGGAACAGAACGCCAGCTATATCTTCGACCTGATGGAGAAGTTCGCCGGATACGGCTTCAACCGCTCCCACAGCGCGGCCTATGCCCTGCTCTCGTATCAGACCTCATGGCTGAAGGCACACTACCCGGCGCCCTTCATGGCGGCGGTGCTCTCGGCGGACATGGACAATACGGACAAGGTCGTCACCCTGATCGACGAATGCCGGCAGATGGGGCTGTCGGTCGAACCGCCCGATATCAATCGTTCCGCCTTCGATTTCACGGTCATCGACCCGAAGACGATTCTCTACGGCCTTGGCGCGATCAAGGGGGTGGGCAGGGCGGCGATCGAGGGGCTGATCCGCGACCGGGACTCGAGTGGACCGTTTTCTGACATCGATCGCGTGTGCCGGCGCGGGGATTCACAGAAGCTCAACCGACGAGTCCTCGAGGCCCTGATCCGGGCCGGTGCGATGGACGCGATCGGGACCAACCGGGCGACGATCATGGCGCAACTCACGGACGCCATGCGCCTGGCCGAGCAGCATGCACGGGCCAGGTTCTCAGGCCAGAGCGACCTGTTCGGTGCCGCGGACAACACCCTGCCAACCCCGGTCAGGACACCCGAGCTGCCGGAATGGGACGAGGAGATGCGCCTCTGCGCCGAGAAGGAAACCCTCGGTCTCTACCTGACCGGGCACCCCTTCGACCGATACCGCGAGGAGTTGGCGCAATTCACGGAAGGGCGAATCGCCACCCTCTCGGTGGAATCCGGCGCAAACGGCGTCGCCTGGAAGGGGCGCCGGCAGACGCGCAACGTCGTCGTCGCGGGCCTGGTGTCCTCGATTCGCACACGCAACGCGCAATCGGGACGCATGGCCTTCCTGACGCTGGACGATAACTCCGGTCGCCTCGAGGTGGGCGTCTTTGGCGACGACTACGCTCGGTACGGCAACCTGATCGGCAAGGATCGACTCCTCGTCGTACAGGGGCAGCTGGGAGTCGACGAGTTCTCGGGCGGGATGCGGCTGCGCGCCCGGGAGATCATGGCCCTCGAACAGGCGCGGGCGCGTTTCGCCAGGTATCTCGGCATCGAGGTGGGCCCCCGGGACAGCGCGAACGGGCTGCTGGAGCAACTTGGCGAGGTGTTGGCGCCGTTCAGGGAAGGTGGGTGTCCCGTCCGATTCCGGTACCGTTCGCGGGAGGCCTGTGTGGATCTCGACCTTGACGATGAATGGCGCGTACGGCCCGAGGATGAACTGCTGCGCCGCCTGACGCAGCTCGACGGCGTTCGCAACGCAAGTCTCGTCTATTGACCGTCCATCGACGCGTCGAGGGCGGATTGCCAGGATGGTGCCTGGCGCAAGGTATCCCGGACTAACGGTTATACTTGACACAGGTTATGGGCGGAGGCGCGTGACCGTGCCCGGTAGGGCTTGCTTAGTCAGAAGCGTCGGCGCGCGTTAGAATAGTGCGCCCGCCAGGAACTGCCTCATCGGATTATATGAACCCCGATTTTCTCGATTTCGAACAACCAATCGCCGAGCTAGAGGCCAAGATCGAGGAGCTGCGCTACGTCGGTAACGACAGCGACGTCAACCTGAACGAGGAGATTTCGCGCCTGCAGGCGAAGAGCCAGGCCCTGACGAGCTCGATCTTTGGCAATCTGACGCCCTGGCAAGTGTCGCAACTCGCGCGTCATCCGGGGCGCCCCTACACGCTGGACTACACGGACGCGCTGTTCACCCATTTCGTGGAATTGCACGGTGATCGCGCATTCGCGGACGACCCTGCGATCGTCGGATGTCTGGCGCGCTTCGACGGGGAGCCCGTCGTCGCGATCGGTCATCAGAAAGGCCGGAACACCAACGAGAAGGTGCGGAGGAACTTCGGCATGCCCCGTCCCGAGGGATATCGCAAGGCGCTGCGGCTGATGCGGCTAGCCGAGCGATTCGGGCTGCCGGTTCTCACCTTTATCGATACACCGGGGGCCTACCCGGGTGTGGATGCCGAGGAGCGTGGCCAGAGCGAGGCGATCGCACGGAACCTCCAGGTCATGGCCGCGCTGGAGGTGCCGATCGTCTGTACGGTCATCGGCGAAGGGGGTTCGGGCGGCGCGCTGGCGATCGGCGTGGGGGATCATGTGATGATGCTGCAGTACAGCACATACTCGGTCATCTCGCCCGAGGGATGCGCATCAATTCTCTGGAAGAGCGCGGATAAGGCCCCTGAGGCCGCGGAGGCCATGGGGATTACCTCCGAACGTCTGCTGCAGCTCGGTCTGATCGACGAGGTGATCCCGGAGCCCCTGGGCGGGGCACATCGCGACCCTGGCGCCATGGCAGACAGGATTCGCAATGCGCTCCACGCCGCAATTCAGGATCTGAGCGAATTGCCTATTGACCAGTTGATCGAACGGCGCTACCAGCGGTTAATGAATTACGGGGAGTACAAGACGTAGCCCGCCGCCGGGACAGGCGGCCAGTTGCTTCCCACCTTCGGGGACCCCAGTGGCCTTGACTCCCGTCCCCCGACTCACAGACATTTCCCGTTAGACATGCAGAGGGAGTTCGACCCGGCCTCGCTTCAGCGTGAAATCCTGGCCCATGCCATGCCCGGCGAGTGGATTGTCGGACTCAGTGGTGGCTCAGATTCCGTGGCGTTGCTCCACGCACTAACACACTGCTCCTTGCCGCATGGCACGGATCTTCGCTGTGTGCACGTCCATCACGGCCTGCATCCGCAGGCCGATCATTGGGCCCGGTTCTGCACGGCATTCTGTCGCCGGCTGGATGTCCCCTGCCGTGTCGTTCGAGTCGAAGCGGCCGCATCGCGGGGCGAGAGCCCCGAGGCCGCCGCGCGAGCGGTACGTTATGCCGCCCTGGGTGAGCTTCTCCCTGTGGGCGGGACTCTGCTGACGGCCCATCACCGTGACGACCAGGCCGAGACGTTTCTGCTGCAGGCCCTGCGTGGGGCGGGACCGAACGGTTTGTCTGCCATGCCGGCGTGCACGCGCTTCCATGAGGGATGGCATACGCGACCCTTGCTGCGGTTCGAGCGCGCTGCCCTGGAACACTACGCACAGGAAGAGGGTCTCGATTGGGTGGACGATCCCGCCAACCGGGAGACGGGCTACGACCGCAACTATCTCCGTCATGTCGTAATGCCGCTGATCCGGGCGCGATGGCCTTCGGCGTCACGCACCCTGACAAGGGCGGCGATGCTGCAGGCCGAGGGGACCGCGGTGCTGGAAGCGGTGGGACGCGCCGATCTGTCAAGCGTGGCGGATCATCGCGATGGTACCTTGTCCGTATCCGGCCTGTTGCGGCTCCCGCGGCAGCGGCGGTCCCGGGTGCTGCGGTTGTGGATAGAAGGGCATGGTCTGCCGCCACCGACGCGGGGTCAGATGCTGCGGATCGACGAGGACGTGCTCGGGGTGGCGTCCGATGCCACGCCACGTGTGCACTGGCCGGGCGCGGAGGTCAGACGCTACCGCGATGCGCTGTTCGCGCTCGAGCCTCTTCCGGCGCATGATCCGGGCCTGGCATTGGTATGGGACACACTGCGCCCACTGGAGATCCCGCACCTCGGGCTTGTCCTGACCCGGGAGATGCTCACCGCCGAGGGGATCCGTTTGCCGGAGCCGGGGCAGGCAGTCGAGGTTCGGTTCAGGCAGGGCGGTGAGTCCTGCAGTCCCGCCGGGCGCGGGCATCGCCATCGCCTCAAGAAACTGTTTCAGGAGGCGGGCGTGCCACCCTGGGAGCGTGACAGGATCCCGTTGATTTACAGGGACGGGAAGATCGCCGGGGTCGTCGGGTACTGGGCCTGCGGATAAACCTTGGGTATAGGCGGGCGTTGCCTATCCCTTGCGCTCAGGCGAGGAGGCTTCCAGTTTCCGCAATCGGTTATTGATTTCTCTGACCTCTTTCAACAGCTTCGGCAGGCGCGCCAGCGCGGCGAGTTCCCGCGTGACTTGCTTGAAGGCGCGGTTGGGGGTGCCCCATACGACCTTCCCAGGTCCGACGTCCTTGGTGACACCGGTCTGCCCGGCGATGATCGCGCCCTCACCGATCTTGATGTGCTCGATGATGGCTACCTGGCCCGACAGGGTGACGTTCTTGCCCAGCGTGACACTGCCTGCCAGACCGGTCTGGGAGACGATCAGGCAGTCTTCTCCGACGTCGCCGTTGTGTGCGATCTGCACCAAGTTGTCGATCTTGGTGCCGCGGCGTACTCGTGTTTCACCGAACGCGGCCCGGTCGATGCAGGTGTTGCAGCCGATGTCGACGTCGTCCTCGATGACCACGGTGCCCAGTTGCGGTATCCGGATCCACCCTTCTTCGGTTCGGACGTTCCCGAAACCCTCGCCGCCGATGACCGCACCGCCATGAATCCGTACCCTGTCGCCAAGCGAAATGCCGTCGTACAACACGACGTTGGGGCCGATGAGGCAGTTTCGCCCGATTCGGACGCGTTTCCCGATCTTCGCACCCGGGGCGATCTCCGTCCCGTCGCCCACCCGGGCTTCGTCTCCGACGACCGCATTCTCGCCTACCGACACGTTCTGGCCGAGCCATGCACCGGGGGCGACGACCGCGCCGGACCGGAGCCCTTCCGGGGGCGCATGCAACTCCTGGAATAGAAACATGACGCGAACGAAGGCCGCCCGGGGCACACCGCAGCGCAGCAGGGATTTGCCCTGCAGGGAGGGAAAATCCGGCGTCACGACCAGCACGCCGGCCGCTGAGCGATTGGCCTTTTCGAGATAGCGCTCACTCTCGGCGTAACCGATGTCGCTGGCCCCGGCCAGGTCAAGGGAATTCACGCCGCAGACAACAAAATCGGCGTCTCCCTCGATCTCGCCGCCCACCGCGCGCTGTATCGATGCCAGGGTCATTTCCATCCGATATCTCCTATGATTTATCGAGAGGTCGTGTCCTGCGAGGCGCGCCAGCCCTCCCGCGCGAGCTTCAACACCAGCAGCGCCGGGGCCGCGGCATGCAGGACGAGATCGAAGATGTCGACAGGCCGCGAGAGGGTCCCCGAGGCCAGCATCTTCAGTTTCTCCCACAGGTGGGGTTCCGGCTGAAAGGGCGCCAGACCGAGCAGCAGGGCCACGAACATCAGGGGAACGAGGGGGATTCGGTCGAGCCAGCGCATCGTTTGTATCAGGTAACTAGCAGGATCGCGGTAGTGTAAACCCGGCAACAGGTAAAAATCAGATTCCGCACGCGCCGTTGGGGGCGCAGTGGGAAAATTCGCCCCTTGGGGGTTACACTTAGGCGATTTCTGTCAAATGACATACCATCCTGCATGTCTTTTCGTCCGTCCTCCGTGTTGCGACAACCGTTCCATAGTTCGACTATGCGCCTGTTGTCGCGCCTTGATGACGAACGATCCCGGCGCGGCGCTGTCCCTG
>JAJDOJ010000054.1 GCA_022340215.1 Gammaproteobacteria bacterium | reverse complement strand
TCGCTACGTTGACGCGCGGCACACCGCTGGTCGAACTCGACCGGTCGGGAAAGTGGGTCAGGATCGGACTGGCCGGCCGAAGACAGACGGGCTGGATCTATGCACCGCTACTGGAAAACGGATTCGGGAAATAGCTGGTGGTCTGCGCTATCGCTTGTCCACCCTACCTGTATGTTTTAACAGTTTGGCACGGGGCGCGCCCCCGGTACAGGCTCATTGCTCCCTGGCGAGGTATTTCTCCAGACCGCGCAGCCGGCGTTCTTTGCCGTGCATCAGCTTGTTGATGTGGCCGACGTAGTTGCGGGTCTCCCGGGGCAGCCTGGACTGGATGTCTTCCCAGTCGGGTTTCTCCTTGCGCGTGCGTTTGTAGGCCTTCAATACGCCGCCGTATCCGGCGTTATAACCCGCCAGTGCCAGGAACAGTCGGTCCCTCTCCGGCATGGGATCTTTCCATTTCCGGTACAGGGACCTGTCGTAGAAGATCCCGGCCGCGATGTTCCACTTTGGATCGCTGACCTCCTTGAACGCCGGGTTGATCGCCTTGATCTCCTCGAAGGTGCTGGGCAGGATCTGCATGATGCCGACCGCGCCGGCCGCGCTGCGCACCTCGGGACGCAGGCGTGACTCGACGATCCCCTGGGCCTTGAACCAGCGCCAGTCGAAATGCGGACCGAAGTAACGCTTGGCGTATTTGCGGAAGAACGGGTCGTACTGCGTCGTCCAGCGTGGCGAGTCGACCGAGACGTCCTTCACCGAGACGTCCTTCACCGAGGCGGACGCACCCAGGCAGAGGACCCCGAACAGCAGCGGCAGGAGCCGCTTCACGTCAGTTCAGCCCCAGTCCGATCACCAGTCCGAGCGCGGTGCCGATGCCGATGAAGATCCCCATGACCATCAGCCCGACAGCCACGTTGCCCTTGGCGAGCTGATCGCCGATCTGGAAGGACACGACGTGACTGAACAGCTTGCATCCCGCCCACATGAATCCCAGCGTCAGGGCACCGCCCATCACCGCATACAGAAAATTCAGCACAATGGGGTCGAGAGAATCGCTCATGTCACCTCCGTGGTGATGCCTTCAGGATTCGGATCATAGCGCCCGTTGGTGGACCGCGCTCTGCGCGCCCGCCCTACCCGGCCGGCGCAGCGCGGTTGCGCTCCCGGATCCAGGCGAGCTTTTCCTGGATCTGCTTTTCCAGCCCGCGCGGCACGGGTTCGTAATAGCGCCTGTCCCCCAGTTCCTCGGGGAGATAGTGTTCCCCCGCTGCCAGCGCGTCGCGTTCGTCGTGCGCGTAGCGATACCCCTTGCCGTAGTCCATTTCTCGCATCAGGCGTGTCGGGGCATTGCGAAGGTGCATGGGTACCGCCAGGCTGCCCGAGCCACGCGCGTCTTCCATCGCCGAGCCGAAGGCCCGGTAGACCGCGTTGCTCTTGGCCGCGCACGCCAGATAGATCACCGCCTGGGCGATCGCCAGTTCCCCTTCCGGCGTGCCCAGCCGCTCCCAGGTCTCCCAGGCGTCCAGCGCCAGGCGCAGGGCGCGGGGATCCGCGTTGCCAATGTCCTCGGACGCGATGCGCGTGACCCGTCTTGCGATATAGGCCGGGTCGCAGCCGCCGTCCAGCATCCGGCAGACCCAGTACAAGGCGGCGTCGGGATCCGATCCGCGCACGGACTTGTGCAGTGCCGAGATCTGTTCGTAGAAGATGTCGCCGCCCTTGTCGAAGCGGCTGACGTCATGGCGCGCCACTTCGGCGATGACCTCCGCTCCGATCACCCTGCGGCCGTCGCCGGACTCGGTGGCCAGGTCCGAGGCGATCTCCAGCAGGTTGCAGGCCCGCCGCGCGTCTCCATCGGCGGCCTGCGAGATCCGGTCGCGCAGCGTCGGGGCCATCTCCAGGCCCTGCGCACCCAGACCCTGGTTCGGATCCGAGAGCGCCCGATCGATCACCACGCGGATATCCGAAGGGTCCAGCGGTTTCAGGATGTAGACGCGCACACGGGACAACAGGGCGTTGTTGAGTTCGAATGACGGGTTCTCGGTGGTCGCCCCCATGAAGATCACCGTGCCGTCCTCGATGTGGGGAAGGAACGCGTCCTGTTGCGCCTTGTTGAACCGGTGCGCCTCGTCCACGAACAGCACGGTGCGCTCGCCGCGACCCTGCAGCGCCTCGCGCGCGTCCGACACGGCGCCGCGGATGTCGCGCACCCCCGAGGTCACCGCCGACAGGGTCGCGAATCGCGCATGGCACTGCACGGCGATGATGCGCGCCAGCGTTGTCTTGCCACTTCCCGGCGGACCCCAGAATACCATCGAGTGCAGCCGGCAGGCGTCAATCGCGCGTCGCAGCGAGCGCTCCTCACCGAGCAAATGACGCTGTCCGACGAACGAATCCAGGCTGCGGGGCCGCATGCGGTCGGCAAGCGGCCTGCCGGGATCATCCCTTATTGCCCCCGCGCCCGTCCCCCCGGTCACGCCGACGAGCCCACGCCACCAACCGGCACGCAGTCCGAGACCGGCCCCGGGCGGTCGATAAAGTACCCTTGAGCGAAATCGATCCCCATCGCGCCCAGCATTTCTAGGGTCTCGGCGTCCTCGACGAACTCGGCGATCGTGCAGATCTTGAGGGAATGTCCCACCTTGTTGATCGCCTCCACCATCGACCGGTCGATGGGATCCAGCCGCATGTCGCGAACGAACTCACCGTCGATCTTCAGGAAATCCACCGGAAGCTGCTTCAGGTAGCCGAACGAACTGATGCCGGAACCGAAGTCGTCGAGGGCGAACCGGCATCCCCGCTCCTTGAGGGTGCGCATGAGTTCGAGCGCCTCGGCGAGATTGGAGATCGCGGAGGACTCGGTCACCTCGAAGCAGAGCCTCGAGCCGTCGATGCCGCTGCGCTCGATCTCGGCAACGATAAAGGACTTGCTGGCGGGGTCTCCCAAAAACTGGCCCGAGAGATTCATGGCGTAAAGCATCCCGACGCCGGCCTCGCCCTCCCCGGACGCCGCCATCTCGGCGACCGTCGCGATGACGCGTGAGACCACCCAGCGATCGATCTCGACAATCATGTTGTAGCGTTCTGCCGCCGGCAGGAATGACATCGGCGGGACAATCTCCCCCTCGGTCGTCTCCATCCTGAGGAGAAACTCGACGATCCCGCCGGGATGGCAGCCGGAATCCAGGTTTTTTATCTGCTGGCAGAAGAGCCGCAGGCGGTCCTCGCGCAGCGCCGTCTTGAGCCGCTGGACCCACTGCATCTCCTTGTGTCGGTGGCTGATGGCAGCATCGTCCGGGCTCGATACGTGGACCGCGTTGCGGCCCATGTCCTTGGCGATGTAACACGCCGAATCCGCGGCGCTGAACAGCTCGGTCAGGTTGGCGGTCGTTGCGTCCATGGCGACCACGCCGATACTCACGCTGACGTCGTAGATCTTGTCCTTCCACGAGAACCGGAAGGACCCCACCGCCTGGCGCAGCTTGTCGGCGATTCGCCTCGCAGTCTCGATCGAGCAGTCCCGCAGCAATACGCCGAACTCGTCCCCCCCCAGACGCGCCACGGTGTCGGAACTTCGTACGGTCTGTTCCAGGAGGCTCGAGAGCTGTTTCAACAACTGGTCTCCGGCGATGTGGCCGCTGGTATCGTTGACCACCTTGAACTGGTCCAGGTCCATCACCAATAGCGCATGGGCGGTGTTGATGCGGCGCGCATCCTCCAGCGCCATTGCCAACAGCCGCTCGAACTCCTGCCGGTTGATCAATCCGGTGAGCGCATCGTGACTCGCCTGATAGCGAAGCTTCTCGGTGAGTTGTCGCTCGACGCCGACATCCCGCAGCACAAACACCATGCCGATGATCTCGCCGCTTGCATCCTGCACCGGTGCGACCGACTCGTCGATCGAGACGACCGTGCCGTCGCGCCGCACGAACTTCTGACCATCGTCGTCGGCCTCTATGCTCTCCATCGCATCGCTCGCCAGAAAAACCCCGGACGCGAATCCGCTCTGCTTGTTACCGACATTGATCACCGAGGCAACGGGGTGCCCGACGGCCTCGGCCCGGGTATACCCGGTGAGTTTCTCCGCCGTCGGATTCAGGTATTCGATGTTGCCGTCCATGTTGGTCCGGACCACGGCGTCACCGATGGAATGCAGGGTGACCTCCGCACGCTCCTTCTCGGCGAACACGGCTTCACGTGCCCGCCGTTCCTGGATCTGCACGATCCGGCGCTCGCGCAGGGCGAACACCGCCACACCCACCAGCAGCGCCGTGGAAAGGAGCGGCATCAGCAGGATGACGAGATTGAAATCGCGCACAGCGGGCGTCTCGGTGAACGACACCCTGAATACGCCGTTGTACGTCGGGAACGCGTAGGTCTGTTCCATCACGGGCAGAATCGCGCGATGGCTGCGCCCGTTTCCAGCATGATCGAGTACCGTGACCGGATCGCCACTGCCCGAGAGATCCAGCTCCAGGCGCATCCCGATCCGGGGAAAGTCTGTCTCGATGAGCTTGCCGAGGTACGTCATGTCGATCTCCATGATCACGAGACCGGCGGCATGCATGTCGCGGTCGGCAGCGCCGGGAGGCAGCCTGCCCTTGTACACGGACTTCAGAAGGGTGTACCGCTGCGCATCGGTCCGGGGCGCCAGAGCCTTGGCAGTCACCACTTCGCCGGTGTGAATCGCCAGCGCGATGGCGCCGCACATCCCGTCCTCGGTCGAGATGTCCAATCCCAGAAAACGCGCCGTAACAGGGGTCAGGGGTTCGATGATCACAACGGGGTAATAGACCGGTTGTTCACCTGAAGGGACCCGCGTGCCATCCGCGGAAAGGGTCGAAATGCGAAACTGGGGAAAGCCGTTCTTCCGCATGTTTTCCTCGAACCCGTCGCGCTCGGAGCGGAGGATCTTCGGCAGGTAGCGTACGGTACGAACGAACGGATACTTCTCGATCACGTCCCCGCTGAACAGAGAGAAATCCTGGGGCACCTCCGGACTCCGCAGGTGCCCCAGGCCGGACATCGCGGTGAGCAGGGCCTCCTCGCTCTCGAGCTGGCTACTGAAACGCTCGGCGATCCGTTGCGTGTCGCTATGGAACCGCCCCAGGAGCTGGTGTCTCTCGAATGCCAGCGAAAACGCCAGCGCGGCGAAGATCGCCAAGGCGATCAGAACGCCGAGGGCCAGACGCTCCCCCGGCTTGAAGACGGTCATGCGGAACCTATCGTCCAATTCCGGATACCCACTTGGCACCGTGTACGATCCGGAACGGCAGGTGGATGTGCCCCGCGGCCAGCAAGCGGGGATTGATCCAGATGTCCCAGCGCCGGTTAGCCACGACCGGGTAATCGGCGGGGTCGCCCCCGTCGAGAATCCTGACCGCGAGTTGTCCGGCCCACTCGCCCTGTTCTTCGGGAACCTTGGTGTAACCGATCATCGAGTACGGCGTCATCGCGCGGTAGCTGGTGACGCTGAGGCTTCGGGTATCGCGCAACAGCGCCTCGCCGACCGTTTCCGGGTCCCAGTCGTCGATCCCGGACCGATTGCCGACGATCAGGAAATCGAGTTCCTGCGCCTTGCGGTACGCCTCAATCCATTGGGCCGTCGTGGACACCAGCGCGGCCTCGAGGTGCATGCCCTTTTCCTGCGCGATTTCGCGGGTACGCTCGAGGTTCTTACCCTCGGTCAGGGTGTCCGCCCCGAGGTACATCGCGTTCTGCGCCGCGGGGAGAAGCTGGCGAACCAGATCCAGCAGGGAAGCCACCGGCGCGACTTCCACCATCCCCGTCGCGTTGGTGTACGGTAAACCGTACTCCTCCACGGTCCAGTTGATACCGCAGAACACCACCGGCAGGTCGAGGCCTCGGAGCCATGGCATCACCAGGTATCGCGCGGCGTTGTCGTCCGCCGCGATGACGACGTCGGGCTTCCACTGCTCGATCAGGTCCCGTGCCTGCTCACCGGCCCGGGCGCTGGCCTCCGGCGCCCGGTTGCGTTTCGCATCCATGTAAAACACCCGCAACACGCAGCGGTTGCCCAACGCTTGCCTGAGGCCGTCCTCGATACCGTCGGACCAGTGGTTGCCCCGATGATACGAGGAGACGAACAGGCAGCGCGCCTCGCGTCCTTTCGCTCCGGCGGCCAGCGCGATCCCGGCCGAGCCCGCCAGGGACATGAACGAGACCACCACCAGAAACGCCTTCGACACGGTCCACCGCCCCCTGGCGTCCCGGCCGCTCAATCGGCGACACCGATGACATCCACGCCATCAGGGACCTCGAAGCGGAACAGCGAGGGGGAAAGCGGCGAATTGGTCCGCAGATCGTTGAATTCGATGGTGGTCGTCTGACCGAACTGGTCGAGCAGTTTCATTCTGCGGATCCCGGCGTCGTCGAGCCCGAACTCGACGCGAAGGAACTCCGTGTCCTTTACCTTCGGCTCCAGGACGACCCACTCCAACCCGTCCCGCCGGCCGGCGCTCGTGATCCGGAACTGTTCCTCCAGGGTGCCGCGGCGATCGAGCAGCGCAATCGGCGCCGCGCCCAGGGCCTCGCCCTGCGGTTTGACGGTGACCTGCTCGAGTTCCTCGTCGTAGAGCCAGAGCTTCTCTCCGTCGGCGAGTATGAGCTGTGGGAAGGGTTCGCGATATTCCCAGCGGAAACGCCCGGGTCGCATCAGCAGGACGTCGCCCGAGGACTTCTGCAGCAGCTTGCCGGATTCGTCTCGGACCTCCTGGGAGAATGTCGCCTTCAAGGTTTTCACGTCGTTGAAGAAACGGTCAAGACGGGTATCGCCCCATACCGCGAGCGGCAGCGCCAGGAGCAGAATCAGAATCGGCAATGGCCTGTGTTCCTCTACCCAGGGACTGAAGCCGGTGCTACGCCACGAACCATTGCGAACACTATGCGCCATCTATGCTTGATTCCTTTCCGTTCATCAGGGTCGCGGCGGAGCCGCGGGCATTCGGCATCGAGGCAAAGCCTCGATGCCAGATAGATAAAACCAGTCACCGAGGCAGAGCCTCGGTTCCAGATAAGATCCCTGTCAGTCGCCGACCGGCGGTGGCGCGAGGACCTCGCGGCCGCCGTTGGCCTGTACCGGGCTGACCACGCCCGCCATTTCCATGTCCTCGATCATCCTGGCGGCCCGGTTGTAGCCCACCTTCAGGCGCCGCTGCACGTAAGAGATCGAGGCCTTGCGTGTCTCCGTGACGATGACGACCGCCTGGTCGTAGAGGGGATCGCCTTCCTCGCCCTCAACCGGCTCCAGACCGGGGATGGCGTCACCATTCCCGACCGCGGGTTCCTGCAGGACCTCGTCGATGTAGTCGGGCTCGCCGAGTCCCTTGAGGAAGCTGACGACCCGATGAACCTCGTGGTCGTCGACGAACGCGCCATGCACCCGCTCGGGCAGTGCGGTCCCGGGCGGGAGGTAAAGCATGTCGCCGTGCCCGAGCAACTGTTCGGCGCCCATCTGATCCAGGATCGTCCGCGAATCGACCCGGGAAGAGACCTGAAATGCGATTCGCGTCGGGATATTGGCCTTGATCAGACCGGTGATCACGTCCACCGAGGGGCGTTGCGTGGCCAGCACCAGGTGGATGCCCGCCGCGCGCGCCTTCTGGGCCAGCCGCGCGATCAGCTCCTCGACCTTCTTGCCCACGACCATCATCATGTCGGCGAACTCGTCGACGACGATGACGATCAGCGGCAGGGTGCCGAGCTCCGGCGGCGGTGCCTCCGGATCCAGCGCCCCGACCGGGTTGTACAGGGGATCGAGGATCGGCTGTCCGGAGGCCGCGGCCTGGTTGACCTTCTTGTTGTAGCCCGTGATGTTTCGCACCCCCAGCACCGACATCAGCTTGTAACGGCGCTCCATCTCCGCCACGCACCAGCGCAGCGCATTGGCCGCCTCCTTCATGTCCGTCACCACCGGCGTGAGCAACTGGGGCACGCCTTCGTAGACGCTCAGCTCCAGCATCTTCGGGTCGATGAGGATGAGGCGGATCTGCTCGGGGGTCGATTTGTAGAGCAGGCTGAGCAGCATGGCGTTGATCGCGACCGACTTGCCGGATCCGGTCGTGCCCGCCACCAGCAGGTGCGGCATGCGCGCCAGGTCCGCGACCACGGGGCGGCCACCGATATCCTTGCCGAGCGCCAGGGTGAGCGGCGAACGCGAATCCCCGTACTTGGCGGTGTCGAGGATCTCGCGCAGCGTGACGATCTCCCGGTTTTCGTTGGGGATCTCGAGGCCCACCACGGACTTGCCCGGGATCACCTCGACCACGCGCACGCTGGTGACCGACAGCGAACGCGCCAGATCCTTGGACAGATTCGTGATCCGGCTCGCCTTGACCCCTGCCGCCGGCTGGACCTCGAATCGCGTGATCACCGGACCCGGGTGCACCTCCACCACCTCCACCTCGATCCCGAAATCCAGCAGCTTCAACTCCACCTGTCGCGACATCGCCTCGAGCGCCGCATCCGAATACCCGCCGCCGGATTCCCTCGGGGAGTCCAGCAGCGACAGGGGCGGCAACTCGGTCTCGCCAGGGGCTTCGAACAGGGGAATCTGCTGCTCGACCCTTTCGCGGGACGCGGGTTTCTCATCCGAGCTCAGCGTCGGCTCGACGCGCCGGGGTTTTCGTTTGCGAGCCCGCGACTTGTCGGCCTTGACCGCGGCCTTGCGTTCTACGCGCGCCTGGCGACCCGCCTGCCGATCCTTCAGGATGCGCATGGCGCCCAGGGACAGGCCCGCGAGTTTCATCACCTGGCCGCCCAGAAGGTCGGCCAGTCGCAGCCACGAGAGACCCGTGAACAGGGTCACCCCCGCCAGGAAGAAAGCCAGCAGCAGCAGGGTCGTGCCGACGAAACTGAAGGCGGGCACCAGGCCCTCGCCGACCAGCTCTCCGAGCAGCCCCCCGGCACCCATGGGAAGCCCGCCGGTAGAGAAATGCAGGGTCGCCAGACCGCAACCGGCGGCGACGGTGACGAAGAACCCCGCCCAGCGCAGGGCTAGTGCGCGAAAGTCGACACCACCGCTGTCGCTCTGCTGGCGCACCACCAGCCAGCCGCTCAGCGCGACCATCACCGGGGCGAGATAGGCGAGATAACCCAGGAGGAAGAAAGATACGTCGGCGAACCAGGCCCCGGCGACCCCGCCGAGATTCGCCACCGAACGAGGGTCTCCGGTGTGGGACCAGCCAGGGTCCCGGGGGTCGAAGCTCAACAGGGACATCAGCAGATAGATGGCGAGCGCCGCGAACAGCACCGCGGCCCCCTCACGCAGATGTCCCGCCATGCTCACGTGCACCTTGCCGCCGCGGGATTTTATCGGTGTGGCCTGCGCCATGATCAGTCGCTGTCCGGACCGGCGTCGGATTCCCCTGGGCATTTCCCGGCGCCGGCCGGCCTGAGCGGCTTTCGGGAGTCCAGTGGAGTTGATTTAGTTAACGTATTAATAATTTTATTCAACATTCTGATTATTATAGGTTTACTTTGCACAAACTTTCTGCCGATCTGGATGTGACCCCGCCTTGTCGACAAGGCATGGTGTACCTTGCGACCCCGGTCTCACCGGTCGGCGTGCTGGGATCTTGGCGGCATTGCGAGAAATCGCCTGCGAAATCCGGGGCCTCTTTACCACACCTCGCCCCTTTCGTAACATGCATCGCCAGACAGTCGCACGGGGTGCACAACCAGGCTTGTTACGCCGAGGGACCTGACTCGAACCCCTCGGTCTTTCATGACAGTAAGCCACGAACTCGGAGAATTATACATGAGCGAAACCAGGCACAGCCGCGTGTTGATCATCGGGTCGGGCCCGGCGGGATACTCAGCAGCGATCTACGCGGCCCGCGCCAACCTCCGTCCCGTTCTCGTCACGGGCGTGGAGCAGGGAGGCCAGTTGATGACCACGACTGACGTCGACAACTGGCCGGGTGACGTGGAGGGCCTGCAGGGTCCGCAGCTCATGGAACGTATGCTGAAGCACGCGCAGCGTTGCGACACCGAGATCGTCTTCGACCAGATCCACACCGCAGACCTCGCGAAGCGCCCTTTCCGGCTCGAGGGCGACAGCGGCGTCTACACCTGTGACGCCCTGATCATCGCCACCGGGGCATCCGCACGATACCTGGGGCTGGAATCCGAAGAGGCATTCAAGGGCAAGGGGGTCTCTGCCTGTGCCACCTGCGACGGTTTCTTCTATCGCGAGCAGAAGGTCGCGGTGATCGGCGGTGGCAACACCGCGGTCGAGGAGGCGCTCTACCTTTCCAATATCGCCTCCCATGTCACCCTGGTACACCGTCGCAAAGAACTGCGCTCGGAAAAGATTCTTCAGGACAAGCTGTTTGCGAAGGAGCGCGACGGCAAGGTCACCATCGAATGGGACCATGTGCTCGACGAGGTCCTCGGTGACCAAACCGGCGTGACCGGTATGCGCATCAAACACGTCAAGACGGGGGAAACGAAGGACATCGAACTGAACGGCGTCTTCATCGCCATTGGGCACACTCCGAATACCGGGATCTTCCAGGGGCAGCTCGAGATGAAAGGTGGCTATATCACGGTCAACAGCGGCTGCGAGGGAGACGCCACCTCGACCAGCGTCCCGGGTGTCTTTGCCGCCGGAGACGTCATGGACCATGTCTATCGTCAGGCCATCACCTCCGCCGGAACCGGTTGCATGGCGGCGCTGGATGCGGAGCGTTTCCTCGATCAACTGAACCACCACACGCCGCGCATCGCCTGATTTCCTTCCACCCGCGATGCGAACAACGGACCCACCCGCGTGAGCGCCGCCGGACAGGACGACCGGACATCCGAACAAGGAACCCGCTCGCCTGCCGCTGAACGCGAGGCACGGGAATCAGACACCGCCTGTCTGACGGCCTCGATTATCGAGGACATCGCGACCGTCTCCGCTTTGGAATGGAACGTGCTCGACGCAGTGGGCGACCCCTTTCTGAGCCACGAGTTCCTCCTGGCCCTGGAGGACTCCGACAGCGTGGGTGAGAGGCACGGCTGGTACCCACGCCATCTCACCCTGAGGAACGGGAACGGGCGGCTGGTCGGCGCCTCCCCCATGTACCTGAAGGACAACTCCTGGGGCGAATTCGTTTTCGACTGGGCCTGGGCGGACGCCTATCGCCGCCATGGTCTCGACTACTACCCCAAGCTCGTCGCGGGCGTCCCCTATACCCCCGTGACCGGGTCCCGACTGCTCGTCGCCCCCGGCGCCAACCCGGACCGAGTATGTCGGGAACTGATTCGCCAAGGCATACATTACGCAGCAGAATCGGGGTACTCGGGGGTCCACTGGTTGTTCGTCCGTCCCGACGAATCGGAGCTCCTGGCCGAAACCGGACTCATGCGCCGCACCGGGCTGCAGTACCACTGGCACAACCCCGGCTATGCCGATTTCGATGATTTCCTGGCGTCGCTGACGTCCCGCAGGCGCAAGACCATCCGGCGGGAACGCCGGTTCGTCAACGAGCAGGGACTCGCCTTGCAGGTCCGCCACGGCAGCGAACTCGACTCGCGGGAATGGTCGATGGTCTATCGCTTCTACGCATCGATCTATGATCGCAAGCATGGATACGCCTCGCTGACCGAGGCGTTCTTCATGCGCATCGGCCGCACGATGGGCGATCGCGTCGTCCTCGTTCTGGCACTGGACCCGGATCGCCAGCCGGTCGCCTGCGCAATCAACTTTCGCGGCGGCGATGCCCTTTATGGTCGCTTCTGGGGCTGCACGGAGCAGTATCACAGCCTCCACTTCGAGGCCTGTTATTACCAGGGCATCGAGTATTGCATCCGGCACGGCCTGCGCCGCTTCGAGCCCGGCGCCCAGGGAGAGCACAAGATCCCGCGAGGCTTCCTTCCTACTGCGACCTGGTCGGGGCACTGGGTCGCCGATCCCCGTTTTCGCGCCGTGCTGAAACGCTATTGCGACCAGGAGCGGGAACTGATGATGGAGGAGTTCCGCGAACTGATGGCGCGCTCGCCGTATCGCCAGGCCACGGTCCCTGTCGGATAGGGATGAGTATCCCCTGGCTCGATCCTCGGGACCCGGAGAGCGCCTTTCCGCCGGCGGACACGGCGTTGCGTCACCCCGACGGCCTGCTCGCCGCGGGGGGCGACCTCTCGGTAAGGCGATTGCTCCGGGCGTATCGCAGCGGCATCTTTCCCTGGTACGAGACGGGACAACCGATCCTGTGGTGGTCCCCCGACCCGCGCACCGTGCTGCTCCCCAGAGCGGTGCGAATACGGCGCAGCTTGAGAAAACGGCTCAGGAACCGACCCTGGCGGGTCACCTTCGACTGCGCTTTCGATCGAACCATAGCCGCCTGTGCCGGACCGAGGCCCTATGCCGACGGGACCTGGATCACGCCTGAGATGCTCACCGCCTACGAGCGACTGCACGAGGCCGGGCACGCGCACTCCGTGGAGGTGTGGAATGAGGCGGAACGGCTGATCGGCGGGCTCTACGGGGTGGCGATCGGCCGCGTGTTCTTCGGCGAATCGATGTTCAGCCATGAATCCGACGCCTCGAAGGTGGCGCTGGTCCATCTGGCACGCCACCTCGCCGCCTGGCGCTATCCCCTGATCGACTGCCAGTTGTCCTCGCCCCACGTCCTGAGCCTGGGCGCGGTCCCCGTCACACGCATCGAATTCGTCGCCTTTCTCGTACGATACTGCCCCCTGGAAGGACACCCGTCGCCCTGGGAGGTAGATCCCGCCCTCGACGTCGCTGCCTGGGACCCGGGTGCCGGCGGGGGTCAATAACCCCCTCAATGCCTTCAGTGCAGATATTCGACGATGGCGCGGCGCACGCTCTGCAGGTTCGCGTCGATGGTGATCAGGCCGCCCTCGCACTGACGTATGGCGGTGTCCGGGTCCTTGAGGCCGTGACCTGTGAGGGTGCAGACGATCTTGCTGCCTTCGGGGATCTTCCCCGAGGCGATATCCTTCAGCGCGCCGGCCAGCGAGATGGCCGAGGCCGGTTCGCAGAAGACCCCCTCCTTTTCCGTCAACAACCTCTGCGCCGCGAGGATCTCCTCGTCCGAACAATCGTCGAACCAGCCCCCGGATTCCTTCTGCACGTCCCAGGCCTTGTCCCAGCTCTGGGGGTGACCGATGCGGATCGCGGTGGCGACGGTGTCAGGCTGATCCACCATGTCGCCCCGGATGAAGGGGTTGGCGCCGCGCGCCTGGTACCCGACCATAATGGGACGGGTATTGACGATACCGTGCTCGAAGTACTCGCTGTACCCCATCCAGTGGGCGGTGATGTTTCCCGCATTGCCGACCGGGATGCAGTGAAAATCGGGGGCGAACTCCAGTTCCTCCACGATCTCGAATGCCGCGGTCTTCTGGCCCTGAATCCGGAAGGGATTGATCGAGTTGACGATGGTCACAGGGGTATCTTCCGCGACTTCCCGCACCAGACGCATGCCGTCGTCGAAGTTTCCCCGGATCTGGACGACCACGGAGCCGTGCATCATCGCCTGCGCGAGTTTTCCCAGCGCGATCTTGCCGTCCGGGATCACCACGAAGGCGGTGATTCGCGCGCGCGCCGCATAGGCGGCGGCCGAGGCCGACGTGTTGCCGGTTGAGGCGCAGATGATTGCCCGGCTGCCTTCCTCAACCGCCTTGGTGACCGCCATCGTCATGCCGCGGTCCTTGAACGAACCGGTGGGATTGAGCCCTTCGTACTTGACGTAGATCTCGACGTCCCTGCCGATCTCCCGGGGGATATTGTGCATCCGGATCAGCGGGGTGTTGCCCTCGCCGAGGCTGATGATGCGGGTGTCGTCATGTACCGGAAGACGGTCGCGGTACTTGTCGATCAAGCCGGTGTATCGGGGTCTGAACGGCATGCGGATAACCTGTCTTTTTACCTTAATAAGATATTTTATCTATCTGTTTATATATCGGAAGAAGCTCTCGCCCCATCTCATCCCAGGGTTTCCAGTCGAATACGTTCCACCGGCCTGGTGATGGAGTCCAGGTCTTCGATCCGGCCGATGGCGTCGTTCATACGGCGCTCGATGACCCTGTGGGTCAGCATGATGATCGTCGCATCGGATGCTCCGCGTTCCGGTTCCTTCTGAATAATGGCCTCGATGCTGATCTGCAGATCACCCAGGATTCGGGTCACCTCGGCCAGCACACCCGGCCTGTCTTTGGCGCGGAGACGGAGATAGTACGCCGTTTCCACGTCCTCCATTCCGAGGATCGGCAGGTCGCTGATCGCATCGGGCTGAAACGCAAGGTGGGGTACGCGGTTCTCGGGGTCGGACGTGAGAACACGCACCACATCGACCAGGTCGGCGACCACCGCCGAGGCGGTGGGGTCCGCTCCGGCACCGGCGCCGTAGTAGAGCGTCGGCCCGACCGCATCGGCGTTCACCAGCACGGCGTTCATCACGCCGTCGACATTCGCGATCAGGCGCCTGTGCGGGATCAGCGTCGGATGGACACGCAGCTCGATGCCGTCTTCGCGCCGGCGGGCGATCCCGAGGTGCTTGATCCGGTATCCCAGTTCACCGGCGAAAGCCACGTCGTCCGGGGTGATGTTCGTGATCCCCTCGGTGTAGACACGTTCGAACTGCAGCGGGATGCCGAAGGCGATCGAGGCGAGAATGGTGAGCTTGTGAGCGGCGTCGATTCCCTCGACGTCGAAGGTCGGGTCGGCCTCCGCGTAGCCGAGGCGCTGGGCCTCGCCCAGGACCTCGCCGAAGTCCCTGCCCTTGTCACGCATCCCGGTGAGGATGAAGTTCCCCGTGCCGTTGATGATGCCGGCGAGCCAGTGGATAGTATTGCCCGCCAGCCCTTCGCGGATCGCCTTGATGATCGGGATGCCGCCGGCGACGGCTGCCTCGAACGCCACCATCACGCCCTTCTCGCGGGCCCGGGCGAAGATCTCGTTGCCGTGGAGCGCAATCAGCGCCTTGTTGGCCGTCACCACGTGCTTGCCGTTGTCGATCGCGCGCAGGACGAGTTCGAGCGCGAGGTCGGACCCGCCGATCAACTCGACGACGATCTGCACCCCGCGATCGTCGACAACGCGAAACGGATCGTCCGTGATCACCAAACCGCTCGTGTCGCAGGGGCGCCTGCGCCCGGTGTCGCGTGCGGCGGCGGTGGTCACACGGATCCCACGCCCGGCCCTGCGCGCAATCTCCTCGGCGTTCCTCGACAACACATCCACGGTGCCGCAACCCACGGTACCGAGCCCCAACAGACCGACCTTGACGGGATTCAACTCTGCCCTCCTTTTCAGCGGCGCAACCATACCACAACCACCCGTTGTCAGGGCCGGATCAGGCTCGCTTCAACGTGTTTCTGGGGGCGATACCAGGGCTGAGGTCGCACCATCCCGGTGGATCCGCTTCTGTAAAAGGTTTTCACGATGACTCTGTCCGGGCTCCAGCGTTAATCGGGTACAATCCGGATTCTCGCAATCCTTCTCCGAGGTGCAGACCTCTCTCCCGGATCCGGCGAACCCTCCGGTCCCGGATACCATCCCCTTCAGAGCCAATCCGGAACAGTAACCTCCGGCTCCCTTCACAAGGAAACATCCGCATGATCGAAAAGCATGTCCCCATCCTCGGGTTCTGCGCGTGGAGTGGAACGGGCAAGACGACCCTGCTCAGGCAGTTGCTTCCGTTGCTGGTGACCCGCGGCATGCGTGTCGCCGTCGTGAAGCACGCGCATCACAAGTTCGATATCGACCATCCCGGCAAGGACAGCTACGCGCTTCGCAAGGCGGGCGCCTGCCAGATGCTGATCTCATCGCGCAGGCGCATGGCGCTGATGACGGAGTTCGATGCGGGGCGTGACGAGCCGACACTGTCCGAGCTACTGGACCGGCTGGACCTGCAACGCACCGATCTCGTCCTGGTGGAAGGCTTCAAACATGAGCACTACCCGAAGATCGAACTGCACCGGCCGTCACTGAACAAGCCGCTGTTGTTCCCCGACGATCCTGACGTCATCGCCTTCGCCAGCGACGCACCGATCCCCGAGTCGGGAACTCACCTGCCGGGCCTCGATCTCAACGATCCCGGACAGATCGCGGACTTCATCATCGGGAAGATCGCCGGCAACGCCGACGCTCCCGGGTTCGGTCGGTCCTGATTCCAGACCCTGGCCCGTCGTGGCGTACAGCAGCCTGGCCAGCCCGTGTTCGGTTCAGCGCCGGATCCCGCGTCCGGAGGCAAAGCAGGCCCCAATTATCAAGCACTTATCTGGTGCCGATAGCCGTTCCCCAGTTTTTCTGTTACGTTTCTGTCACATTTCTGTCACATTGGCGCGCCAGGGGGGCTTCGCTCTGCGCCCCCTGGTCTCACCCGAGAGGTCCACGCAGCTTTGGATTTCCCCTTCTGGATCGAACTGGTACTTTTTGTCGTTCTGCTCGGCTTCTCCGCGTTCTTTTCGAGTTCGGAGACCTCGCTTTTCTCCCTCAACAACGTACAGATCGAGAAGATGCGCATCGATGGGAATCCGCGTATCGGCCTGATCAAGCGCCTGCTCAGTGAGCCCCGGCGGCTCATCGTCACCATCCTGATCGGCAACGAATTCGTCAATGTGGCCGCCTCGGTGCTGTCTGCCGCGATGGTAATCCAGCTTTTAGGCGCCGAAGACAAGCTGTTCAATCTCTTCATCATGGTGCCCATCCTGCTCCTGGTTGGGGAAATCACGCCCAAGACCCTTGCGATCCGCAACAACGTGGCCTTCGCGACCTTTCAGAGTGGCCCTATCGACTTGTTTGCGCGCCTCATAGCCCCTTTACGCTGGGCGGTGCGCACGGTAGCCGACTGGTTCACCACCTTGATCGTTGGCACCGAGCGTTCCCCGGGCAACATCGTCACAGAAGACATGGTGCGTACCCTGGCCCACGAGGCGGTTGGCGAAGGGACGCTGGACCACATGGAGGCCCAACTGATCGACCATATCTTCGACCTCCGCAACAGGACGGTGGAAGATCTGATGACCCCGCGGGCGGACGTCACCTTTGTGCCGAAAAATGCCGGCGGCGAGGAAATCCTGGAGATCTTCCGCCATAGCAGGCAGTCCCGGATGCCGGTGTTCGAGGAACATCGCGACAACGTCGTCGGCATCCTGCATGCGCGCGACCTGCTCAAGGTGGATCTCTCCGTGCTTGGTAGTGACCAGCGACCTTTGCATGGCATCCTGCGGAAGCCCTTTTTCGTGCCCGAGTCGAAGTCCGCGGCAGATATGTTCGACAGCTTCCGCGAGCGCCACAAGTCGTTTGCCGTCGTGGTCGACGAGTATGGTGGCGTTACCGGCCTGATCACGATGGGCGACCTGTTGGAGGCCATCTTCGGCGATATTCCCACCCCGTCGGACGAAGCGGAAGAGGATTGGATCCGCGAGCTGCCGGGAAACCGCTTTACGTTGCCCGGTTCGACCCCCATCGAGGACTTCAACGCCCGTTTCGACGCATTCCTCGAGGTCGAAGAACTGAAGACCCTGGGCGGCCTGGTATTGCATCATTTCGGAGAGCTGCCGGCGGAGGGTGATGCCATCGAGATAGGCCCATTCCAATTCTGCGCACAACGCATCGAGAGCAATCGCATCGCGGAGCTGACCGTCGAGGTGCCGGGACCGCCACAGGTCGAGCAGCCGCCGCCAGGCTCACAGACGCGGGAAGAAGCGGATTCTGTCGTCGATTCGCCCGCACCCGTGAGTCACGGGCCGGAGGACCCGAAGCGATGAGGCAAGTGACCGTGACGAGCACTCGGTTATGGCCCGGACCCGTGAATTGGCAATCGGCTGCGCCATGGACATACTGAGTACTCTGCTCATCTGCCTGGTCTGTCTGCTCCTGGAGGGCTTCTTCTCCGGCTCCGAGATCGGCGTGGTCAGCGCCGACCAGATGAAGCTGCGCCTCAATTCGGCGAAGGGCTCCAAGGGTGCGAAGCTCGCCCTCGAAATGCTGCAGAGACCCGAATGGCTGCTCTCGACAACCCTTGTCGGAACGAACATCTCCGTGGTCACCAACACCACCATGATCACCGCACTGATGATCCACCTCTTCGGCGAGCACGGAAGCTTGCTCGCGGTGGGGTTGGCCGCGCCCTTGATCTGGATCTTCGGCGAGATCGTCCCCAAGAGCGTTTTCCAGCAACGTGCGGACGTATTGACGCCCCATGTCATCTTTGTACTACGCTTCTTCTCGTACCTCTTCTACCCGATCCTGTTGTTCTTCACCCTGCTCACCCGCCTGCTGGCCAAGTTGGCGGGCGGTATCGAGGGTAATCCTTTCACGCTGCGCGAAGAAATCCTGACCATGCTGTGCTTGCACACCGCCGCCCGCGGTGACATCGAGCCGGGTGAAAAGGAGATGATCCGGCGCTCCTTCAACTTCACCGAGACACTGGTGCGCGACGCCATGTGTCCATTGATCGACGTGACCGCGGTCGAGAGGCAGGCCACCTGTGGAGAGGCGCGCCGTCTGGCGTCGGAGGCAGCACACATCCGCTTACCGGTCTACGAGGAGCGGGTCGATCGTGTGGCGGGCATGCTCAACGTCCTGGACCTGCTTGGCGAAGCCGACGAACGACCGATCTCGGACTTCGTCCGCGAGACCCATTACGTGCCCTCCAGCAAGAGCATTCGCGATCTGCTCCTTTATTTACGCACGACCGGCGAGGTCGTCGCGGTGGTGGTCGATGAGTTTGGGGCTGCAGAAGGTATCGTGACCGTAGAGGATATCGTCGAGGAGGTGGTCGAGGACCTGCACGACGAGTACGACACCCCGGAGACATCCGAGGAGCTGTTTCAGAAACTGGGCGAGCGCGACTATCTCACCAGCGGGCGCACCGAGCTGACCCCGCTCGCCGAAGGGCTGGGAGTCGAGCTCCCCGCAGGGGGCTATTCCACGCTTGCCGGTTTTATCTTGCACAAGACGGGTAGCATCCCTCCCCAGGGGACACGCATCGAAGAGGGTCGTTACACCCTGATCGTACACCGCGGCACCGCCAGGGCGGTTGAGGAAGTCCGCATCTGCTGGACGGACTAGCTGAGCCCCCCGGGGCGCACGATGAGCCCGGCTGAAGACACGCTGTCGGCGTCACCTGGGAAGCGTATCGGGGTGCGGATGTGAACCGCGGAAATTGTCCAGGTCATCCGGCCGGGCTGCCCCAGATCAGGGTGCGGTTATTGGCCGGCATGGCGTGATCGGCGATCAGGCGCAGGCCGAGAGAATCCGCGAGGCGGTCGAGGTGCTCGAAATCACGTATGCCGCTGTCCGGGTCGCGGGCCTTCAGCCAGCGATCGAAATCGGCGTTGCTGCGGCTGGTGTAGGCGCCGCCGTAGTTAAAGGGACCGTAGAGGGCGAAGCGCCCACCGGGGCGCAGCACCCCGGCCACGCCACAGAACATCTCCCCGACCTCGGCCAGGGACATGATGTGGGCGGTGTTGGCGCTGAAGACCGCATCGAAGGCTTCATCCGGCCAATCGCCCGTGACCTCGAGCGAGATTGGCGGCAACAGGTTGGGCAGGCCGGCGTCCTCGAGCCATAGGCGAATGCCGGGGTGGTTCTCCGGCACATCGGCAGTCTGCCAACGCAGATGCGGCATCGATGCAGCGAAGAACGCCGCGTGCTGGCCGGTACCGCTGCCGATCTCCAGTACGGTCTCGACATCCTCGAATGCGGGGCCGATCACGGCCAGTATGGGCTGCCGGTTCTGCTCGCAGGCTTCCGAGAATGGACGGTGTGTCCGCTGGCCACCACTCGCGGACATCAGGTCCCTGCGGTGCGCACGGCAGCTTCGGAGGCAGACGGCTTCCGTTCCGCATCGAAACTCGCACCGACCTTCCCTTCCGCCTTCATCTCCTCGTACCAGAGTTTGTGCTCCTGCTTCGCCCAGTTCTCGTCGCAGTACCCGCCGATCATGTTTTCCATAGAACCCTCCATCCCGATCGACCCCAGATAGATGTGTAGGAACAGGAAGGCGATCACGAATACCGCGGCCAGGCTATGGACCACATGGGAGGCCTGCAGGATGAACCGTCCCTGCTCGAAGTTTGGAAAATACATCACCAGGCCGCTGGCCACCAGCAGCAGTCCGCCAAGCACCACGGTCCAGTACCATGCCTTCTGTCCGGCGTTGATCTTTCCGGAACTCGGCTGCGCGCCGCCGAGATAACCGCCTGCCCGCAGTACCCACTTCGTGTCCACCTTCCAGTCGATCAGTGCCTCCCGGAAATAGGAGACCGTCATCAGGACCAGGGTCACGATGAAGACCGGACCCGCGATGTCATGCACCAGCTTGCTCGCCTGGGCCGTGGCGCCGAACCCCTCCGGACCGAGCAGTGGGATCAGGACGAACCGTCCGTAGAGCAGGATCAGGCCGGTCAATGCCAACGTCAGGAACACGGCGACCATGACCCAATGGACCGTTCTGTCGAATACCGAATAGCGCGGAATCCGAACACCGGAGCGGCCGGCCTTGATCCGGATGCGTCCACGCAGGATCAGGTACAGAAACAGTCCGACGATCAGCGCTCCGAAGATCCAGGCGCTGTACGGGATGAGTGTCTCTCTGCGAAACTCCCGCCACTCCTCGCCACCGGAATTGATGAGGACCCCGGTGTCGACACCCCTGACCTGCGTGCTCCCACTCAGCGCTGTGTCGCGCTGCCTGACCTCCCGCCAAAGGTCGGCGCCGGGATTCGGTACGGAGATAACGGCAGGAGTACCCCCCGCATCGTCAATGAACGCGTAGGGCAACAGCGGCAGTATCAGCACCGCGAGGACCGTGACGACAACCCACGCCACGATCCCGTGCCCCCCGGTGAATGGTGTCTTTGTCCTGTGCATGCGATGCGTTTCTCCCGTCAATTTCCCATCTTTCAGGTGAATCGGAAGACCCTCATAAGGACGGGTGTCAGTTCGTCACCTTGCCTTCCATGTCAACCCCGCCGGATCCCATGTTCCGCTGGCGTAGCTGATAGCCCTTCCCGAGGGCGGCCTGGGCGCGGTTGGCGACACGTTTTCGATAGATCTCCGAAACCATGTCCGCGTCACCCGCGAGCAGTGCCTTGGTCGCGCACATCTCGGCGCAGGCGGGCAATTTGCCTTCGGAGAGCCGGTTCGAGCCGTACTTGCGGAATTCCTCGCTGCTGCTGTCCGGTAACGGTCCGCCGGCGCAGAAGGTGCATTTGTCCATCTTGCCGCGCGAGGCGAAGGCACCGTCCTTCGGAAACTGCGGGGCGCCGAACGGACAGGCGTAGAAGCAGTAGCCACATCCGATGCAGATGTCCTTGTCGTGCAGCACGACGCCGTCTTCGGTGGTGTAGAAACAGTCGACCGGGCACACCGCGGCGCAGGGCGCATCGGCACAGTGCATGCAGGCCACGGACAGGGAACGTTCGCCCGGTTCGCCGTCCTTGATGGTCACGACCCGCCGGCGATTGACGCCCCAGGGAACCTCGTTCTCGTTCTTGCATGCGGTGACACAACCGTTGCACTCGATGCAGCGTTCGGCATCGCAATAGAATTTCATCACGGCCATTTTTCGTTACTCCCGCGTTTCAGGCTTTGGTAATCCGGCACAGGGATGCCTTGGTTTCCTGCATCTGGGTAACCGAGTCGTAACCGTAGGTCATGGCCGTGTTACAGGCCTCGCCGAGTACGATCGGATCGGCACCTTGGGGATACTTCGCCCGCAGGTCCTTGCCCTCGAAGTGCCCGCCGAAGTGGAACGGCATGAAGGCGACACCTTCCCCGACGCGGCGGGTGACCTGCGCCTTGACCTTGACCCTGGCGCCCTCGGCGCCCTCGACCCACACGTCGTCACCGTCCTTGACGCCGCTGTCGTTGGCGTCACGCGGATGGATCTCGACGAACATGTCCTGCTGCAGCTCGGCGAGCCAGGGGTTGGACCGCGTCTCGTCCCCGCCGCCCTCGTATTCCACCAGGCGGCCCGAGGTCAGGATGATCGGATAGTCCTTCGAGTAGTCCTTCGCCTGGATCGAGCCGTATCGGGTCGGCAGCCGGTAGAAGGACTTGCGGTCCTCGTAGGTCGGGTATTTCTCCACCAGGTCACGCCGCGAGGTGTACAGCGGTTCGCGGTGGATCGGCACCGGGTCGGGGAAGGTCCACACGACCGTCCTGGCCTTGGCGTTGCCGAACGGCGCGCAGCCGTGCTTGATGGCGACGCGCTGGATACCGCCGGAGCGGTCGGTCTTCCAGTTTTTGCCCTCGGCCAGGGCCTTCTCCTCCTCGGTGAGGTCGTCCCACCAGCCCAGTTGCTTGAGCATCTCGGCGGTGAACTCGGGATAACCGTCCTTGATCTCCGAGCCCTTCGAGTACGAATCCTCTGCCAGGAGGTTCACGCCGTCGCGCTCCACACCGAAGCGGGCCCGGAAGGTCAACCCTCCCTCGGCGACCGGCTTGCTGGTGTCGTACAGGTTCGGCGTACCCGGATGCCCCATCTCCGCGGAGCCCCAGCAGGGCCACGGCAGACCGTAGTATTCCCCGTCGCAGGGACCGCCCTCGGCCTGGAGCGAGGTGTAGTCGAAGGTCCCCCAGTGCTGCTGATGTTTCTTCAACCGCTCCGGACTCTGTCCCGTATAGCCGATCGTCCACATGCCCTTGTTGTATTCGAGGGCGATGTCCTCGATCACCGGCTCGTCGTCCTTGACCTCGATGTGCTTGCACAACCGGTCGGCGAAACCGAGTTTACCGGCCAGCTTGTACATGATGGTCTGGTCGGGCAACGACTCGAACAGGGGTTCGATGACCCGGTCACGCCATTGCAGCGAGCGGTTCGAGGCGGTCACCGAGCCGTAGGTCTCGAACTGCGTGCAGGCCGGCAGCAGATAGACCCCGTCGGTACGGTCGTGCATGACGGCCGAGACGGTGGGATACGGGTCGATGATGACCAGCGTGTCGAGCTTTTCGAACGCCTCCTTCATCTCCTGGCCGCGGACCTGGCTGTTGGGCGCGTGTCCCCAGAAGACCATCGCGCGCACGTTGTCCTTCTGGGCGATGTTCTCCTTGTCCTCCAGCACCCCGTCGATCCAGCGCGACACCGGGATGCCCTTGGTGTGCATCGCGCTCACGTCCTTGCCCTTGTCCTGCTCGTAGCTCGCCGGATCGAACTGTCCCTTGACCCATTCCGGATCGAGGTCCCAGACCTTCGCCCAGTGGTTCCAGGCGCCCTCGGAGAGCCCGTAATACCCCGGGAGTGTGTGGCTCAGGACACCGAAGTCGGTCGCGCCCTGCACGTTGTCGTGGCCGCGGAAGATATTGGTGCCGCCACCGGAAACGCCCATGTTGCCGAGCGCGAGCTGAAACGCGCAGTAGGCCCGGGTGTTGTTGTTGCCGATGGTGTGCTGCGTGCCGCCCATGCACCAGATGAAGGTGCCGGGGCGATGGTCCGCCATGGTCTTGGCCGCCGTGTAGATCTCCACTTCGGGAACGCCCGACACCCGTTCGACCTCGTCCGGGGTCCATTTGGCGACCTCCTTCTTGACGTCGTCCATACCGTAGACCCGCTGGTTGATGAACTCCGTGTCCTCCCAGCCGTTCTCGAAGATGTGCCACATCATGCCCCAGATCACGGGCACATCCGTCCCCGGACGTAACCGTATGTACTGGCTGGCATGCGCGGCCGTACGGGTGAAGCGTGGATCGATCACGATCAGCGGGGCGTTGTTCTGCTCCTTCGCCTTGAACACGTGCTGCAGGGAGACCGGATGGGCCTCGGCGGGGTTGCCACCGATGATCAGGATCGCCTTGCTGTTGTGGATGTCGTTGTAGGAGTTGGTCATGGCGCCGTAGCCCCAGGTGTTGGCAACCCCGGCGACCGTCGTCGAGTGACAGATCCGCGCCTGATGATCGACGTTGTTGGTGCCCCACATGGCGGCGAACTTGCGGAACAGATAGGCCTGTTCGTTGTTGTGCTTGGCCGAGCCCAGCCAGTAGACCGAATCGGGGCCCGACACCTCGCGAATCTTCAGCAGGCGGCCGCCGACCTCGTCGATGGCCTGCTCCCAGGTGATCCGGGTCCATTTGCCGTTCACCAACTTGGTCGGGTACCTGAGCCGGCGGTCACCATGCCCGTGCTCGCGCACCGCGGCGCCTTTCGCGCAGTGCGCACCGTGATTGAAAGGATGGTCGAATGCGGGCTCCTGTCCCGTCCAGACACCGTTCTGCACCTCGGCGACGATCCCGCAACCCACCGAACAGTGGGTGCAGATCGTCTTGATCTCCTCGACCTCTCCGCCCTCCTCGACCGCCGTGGCCTCGGCCTTCTTCATCATGGACGGGGCCAGCGTCGTGGACAGCACCGCACCGCCGGCCATCAGGCCGGAGCTGCGCAGAAAGTCGCGCCGCGATATTGCTGCATTACCACCGGCGGCCAGGGAGGCCACGGGATCCCGTTTCCGGTCCGCTACCCGATCGGAGGTCTTCATCAGTTTCATAGCCATTCTCCTGCTCCCAAGGCGCCTATTCCGCGGCCGTTCTGTAGTAGGACGCGATATGCTCGGTCAGCCGGTATCCGCGGGCTTTCGGCTCCGCCGGACCGGTCTCGGCCAGATCCAAGGCAGACGCGGGAGACGATGCGACGATGGCGGCCCCTGCGCCGACGGCGGCGCTGTCTCGCAGAAACCTCCTCCGGCTGATCTGGGTCTTCTCGGTTCTCTTCATTTCGATCTCTCCTTTCAGGGAAATCCGTTCATCCTGGTTGAAGCGGCGTCGATCCCGGCCCCGTCACGACTCCGCCGTGAAATAACGCTTCTCGATACCCATGAAGGCATTGCCGAAACGGGCCACCGCCTTGTAAAAGACGGCGCTGCCCGCAGCCGCCATATCCGTGAAGAACCGCTGGACCCACGAATCGATGTGCGCCGCGAAGAACGCCTCCTGCGTGGCGTGACTACCCCCTGCCTGAATCAGCATTGCCATCACCTCGAACAGCGCGGCGATATGATCTTCCGGTTCGTGGACGTCGGCCTCACGGGCGAATCCCAGCCGCCGAAGGTCGTCGCGCAAGTCACCCAGCGATTTCTCCATCAGGAACCCGGTCAGGTAGTAGGAACCGTAGGGCAGCAGTTCACCGCGTCCCAGACCGATGAAAAGGCCGTGGAACTCCTCCCCGATGGAGTCCGCCGAACACCTCGCCGCCGCCAGGCCCAGCAGGGACATCGACAGCGCCATCTCGTCGGCGGCATCGTCGATTCCGGCGAATCCCCCGACCTGCTCGAGCAGTTCCTGGGACGGCGCGGAGCGCAGCAACGCGGCCAGTATCCCGTAGGCGGCGGCCCGGTACTGCTGCTCCACCTCCGCGGGGCCGGTGTCACGCCCCACGATGGACTGTGGCGTGCCGCGGTCGACCGATTTTCTCTCTAACCGGGCCATGAGATCTCCTCTAACTCGTTATCTCAGATGCAATCGGCAGCCCAACCTGCAAATAAAAATTCGGGCCTGAACGGAACAAAGGTCCTAAACGATACCCCGCAACGACCTGGCGGTCGCCAGGACGCCGGTAACCCTATTGCATCATTCCGTCCCGGCGGACGTCCCGCTCCATCATCTCGGGGTCCTGCACGGCGTCGACGACACGACAGTCCTCACACATCATGAGTCGCCGCCGGGCGCGCCCGTCCCTGAACATCCAGTGGCCTTCCAGCCGCTTCAGCATCCGGTCGATGACCGATCGGGTGGCGAACGGTTTGCCGCAGCTCACACAGCAGAACGGCGACGCCTCGTGGAGCGTCCTCGGGCGGCCACGCTCCTCACGGTCGAACAGCAGACGGGGAGCGATCCAGATCGCGTCCTCCGGGCAGGTTCGGGTGCACAACCCGCACTGCAGGCAGTTCGACTCGATGAACCGCAGTTGCGGGACATCCTGTCCACCCTGCAGGGCATTGCCCGGGCACGCCCCCACACAGGCCAGACACAGCGTGCAGGACGACTCGTCGACCCGGGCCTCGCCGAAGGCTGCGCCCACCGTGAGCGTCACCAGGGGGCGGGCCCGCGCCGCCGCGCCGGCCAAGGCCTGCTCGTGCAGGGCATCGATGGCCATGAAGGCCGTCCGGCGCTTTCCTCCGGCGCCTTCGTAGGCGGCCGGCGAGATCGGCGGCATCAGCGCCTCGCCGCAGGCTCCCGCCAGGTTGGCGCCCTCGACCCACCGCACGGCGCTTACCGGATAACCCATCCCGCTCAGGATCTCGGATGCCGTCGTGCGCTGCTGCTCGATGGCTTCACGCACCCGCACGGGGACCCTCCCATCGTCGAATAGCAACACCGCCCCGGCACCGTAGGCGAGCGCCGACAGCCAGACCTCGATACCGACACTCGCCAGTTCCTCGACCGCCGCCGGCAGGGCGTTCGCGGGGACAGGATCCGGAAGCGCCGATTCCTGCGCATGGAACACGACAATCGGTTCCTCTCCCCCTTCCTTCCGGTAGACGGCCAGCATGCGGCGCAACCGCGCCAGCGTGTCCTGCACCGACGGATAGACGTAGCGGATGGCGCCGCCCGGACACACGCTCGCGCAGGCCCCACCCCCCTGGCAGAGATAGGGATTCACCGCCACGGTTTCGCCCAGACCGGTGATCGCATCGGCGGGACAGACGTCGATGCAGCGGCTGCAGGCAGTCGTTCCGGACCTGCCGTGTGCGCACAGGGAGGGGTCGTAGGCGAAGTACTTCGGCTTCTCGAAGGTCCCTGTCAGTTCCGCCAGGGCATCCACGGCCAGGCGCAGGTCCGTCTTCGCGGGGCCCGAGGTCATATACCCCGGCGGGTTCAGCGGCGCGGACAGCAAGGGTGAACCCGAGAGGTCCAGAACCAGGTCCGACGCCAGTTCGACCGCTGCCTCGGAGGTGGTCGCCCCGAGCGTCACCGTGAAGTTACCGAGGTACCCCGCCACGGCGATCTCCCGATGCAGTGCGCTCAGGTGCGACACCTCCCCTGCCGGTTCCCCGTCGGTCAGGATCAACCGGGGTTCCAGACGGGCGTCCATCAGGGCCGCCGCCTCGAGCGCCCGCTGCCCGCCGATCACGGTCACGCGACCCCGGGACTCGTACCCGATCAGGCTGGTCGGTTCCACGGTGAGCCCGGACGCCGCGGCCAGGGCGGCGTCACGCGCCCTTCGGTTTCTCTGCTCGGTCATTGTCGACATCGCCATCGTCCGATTCGGTATTCGGGCGAGATCCTTCGTCCCGCGCGGGGGCTGGCGCCTGCGCCCTCACCGCGACTTCATCCCGCCGCACCACGCGGTCCCGATCCTCAACGGGCGGGACCGGTACGGTATCGGCGCCCGCCAGCGCGGGCTCGCCCGCACCGGCCTCGTCTTTCAGGTGCTCCAACTGGCGGCGCATCTCGGCCGTGATCACGTCCCCGAGTTTCGCGAAGCTCGTGAAATCATCGTCGTAGTCATCGAGCCCGTCCCGGACGTTGAATACCCCGGTCGCGAACAGCTTGCGCAACGCCTGCTTACGCAGCGCGTCACTGACCTTCGGAGACATGAACCCGCTGTAGTCCGAGTCCTCGTCGAGCGACTCGAGCGGCGGCATGTCGAGGTCGCCGGGCGGCTCGGTGGCGCCGTCACCCGTCTCACCGGACGGCGCAGCGGGTGCCGGCGCATCCTCAATCTCGCCCCTGCCGGCTTCCCGTTTGCGTCGCGACCAGCGCGCAAGCCAGCCCTCACCGGAAGAAATATCGGGATCCGTATCGAATTCTCGCCGGCTCATGGTTCCGCCCCGTCAGCCCCGCCTCGCACCCTTCCAGTCGTCACGCTTGCGCTTTTTTCGCTTCTCGGGAACGTAGTGCATCAACACGAACCGTTCGGTCCACCGGTAAAGTTCCGCAGGAATCGGTGCCGTAAAGACCGTATCCTCGCCCTCCAGATAGGCGTTGGCCTCATCGAAGCTGAGCGAGACCTGAAACGGGACCGGCTCCTCGTCCGCACCGGGTCGGGCGATGACGTAACACCCCGGCGCGGGGGATCTCAGATTGTGGTAGTAGCTCTCGCACTCGTCCCGGTGCAGCCTGACCCGGTAGCCGCCATACATGACCTGCCGAATACCGTCTTCGTCCCGAATGACCCTCGGCGAGCGGTCCGGATCCGGTTCCGGGCCGACGGTCACGCCGACGACGGACCAGGACACCGACTGCCACCGGCTCGCGGTCGGACGCCGCTCCATGATGACAGCCACGGGCAGAAAATCCGGCAGATCGCTGTTGGGTTCGTTCGCGGGAACCGAGTGGGTCATCGTCTTGTTCAGGCGGAATAACGCTGGGGCAACACCAGATACGAGCAATTTGCAGGCCACAAGCATGCACCGTGAAGCGTCCTGAACGCCACGGATAGACGGCAAAAGGCACCAGAAACGCCTGTGGATATGGATCAAATTGTCCCGGCGACCTGTCCCGATCGGGACAACATGTCGCGATCCAGGCCGGGGCGGCAGCGACAATGATGGACAATCCGCCATCTTCATGGATGCCCTTCGCGGGGCGATCCTCCGTGGAATGGTACTTGCAGGTTCGAGGAGTCAGGGAGAATGCGCGTAGCGATCGCCGTGCCCCCGTTGAGCACAACCGGCCATGACCGACCGATCGATCCGAACCCCGGACTACGTTGCCCCTGACACGACGGCAGGAGAAACCCATGGACCGCGCTGAAAACCTCGCCACCAGGCCGCTCCCGCAAATGACCGACGCCGGCCTGCAGGCCGCTGCCCCGATTACCGCCATCGACGAATACGGGCACCCGCGGGAGGGCCACATTGCCGCCGAACGCGCCCTGACGGTCTATCTCGACAAGCAGGAGATCGTCACCTTGATGACCCTGGGGACCCAGCCCGAACTCCTGGTGCTGGGATGGCTGCGCAACCAGCGCCTGGTACCGGACCCGACCCATATCAAGGCAATCCAGGTCGACTGGGAAACCGAATCCGCCGTGATCACGACGCACGACGGTGTCGAGAACCTCGAGGAAAGACTGGGCCGGCGAACGGTTACCACCGGATGCGGTCAGGGAACGGTGTTCGGCGGCCTGATGGACGACCTCGAATCGATCCGTCTTCCCCGTGTCACGACGCGCCAGTCTACCCTGTACCGCCTGCTCGAACGCCTGAGCGAACGCAACGAGGTCTACCGCCGCGCTGGCGCGGTCCACGGCTGCGCACTGTGTCATGGCGACAGCCTGCTCCACTTCGTCGAGGATGTCGGCCGGCATAATGCGGTCGACGCGATCGCCGGGCAGATGTGGCTCAACGACACCCGGGGACACGACAAGATCTTTTATACCACCGGCAGACTGACCTCGGAGATGGTGATCAAGGTGGCACAGATGGGCATACCGGTGCTGCTGTCGCGCTCCGGCGCCACCCAGATGGGCCAGTCACTGGCCGAAAAGGTCGGTGTCACACTGATCGCACGCGCCAAGGGCCGTCACTTTCTCGTCTACAACGGCGCCGGGCAGATCGATTTCGATGCGATTCCAAGCAAGCCCCGCGCCGCCGTGCGGGGCGCCGAGCACCAGAGGACCTGAGCATGGCAGCGGTACTGCGTCAGGAAACGGATGTGTTCATGAGCGTCAGACAGGTCGCCGAATACCTGCAGCTCAACGAGAAGAAGGTCTACGCGCTGGTCAACGAGGGAACCATCCCCGCGACCAAGGTGACCGGCAAGTGGATGTTTCCCCGGGAACTGATTGACCGCTGGATGCTCGACTCCTCCCACGGCGGCCTGTTGTCCGACAGGATGATCCTCACCGGAAGCGACGACCCACTCCTGTATCGCGTGATTACCGAGTACGCACGCGACACCGGCCCGCACGCGCTGGTCAGTTACACCCCAACGGGGACACGCCTGGGCCTGGGTCTGCTGCAGGCCCAGCGGGCCGATGTCTGCGGGATGCACTGGGGCCCCGCGAACGAAAGCCACACCCGTCACCCCGCCCTGCTCCGCCAGTTCGACCAGCACCGAAGCTGGGTGCTGATCCGTGCCTTCCGGCGCGAGCAGGGGTTGCTCGTCGCCCCGCCGGTACTGAAATTCACCCAGGAGATCGAAAAGCTGTTCGATCGCCAGTTCCGCTGGGCCCTGCGCCAGAACGGCGCCGGTGCGCAGCGTTACCTGATCGAGGTGCTCGGCAGGCACGGGCTGAACCCCAGTTCGCTCAAATCGGAGGTCACCGCCCTATCCGAGCGCGAGGCCGCCAGCGCAGTGGCCATGGACCTGGCCGATGTCGCACCCGGGGCCCGCTCCGTGGCCACCGAGTTCGGGCTGGGATTCATCTCCTTCGGCTGGGAATCGTTCGATTTCGTCCTGCCCCGGCCGATCTGGTTCCGGCGCCTGTTCCAGGACCTCATTACGCGTCTGCGAACGGGCCAGAGCCTGGAACTGGCGGACGAGTTGACCGGATACGACCTGAAGGGCTGCGGGCAGTTGCTGTGGGGTGACGATTGACCGTGAAGGACCGCGCGTGCCGACCTCTCCCCCACAGGACCGGCCGCCTTGACCTACGGGCAACCGCCTATTGACTTGAAATCCGGTCGTCCGATTGCCAGGCCTGGACCTTGCGCTCCAGCGTCTTGCGAGAGACCCCGAGCTGCCTGGCGGCGGCGGACTTGTTCCCGTCGTTCATGTCCAGCACCTTCAGGATATGGCGCTTTTCCACCACCTCCAGCGACAACGCCTGCGTGTCCTCCCCGGCGGGCGGTGGCGCTTCTCCGGAGGGTCCGCCGCGCAGGCAATTTTCCGGACTCTGACCCAGGGCCAGGCAGCGCTCGATCACGTTCCTCAATTCCCGCACGTTGCCGGGCCACGGGTAGACACAGAGTGCTTCCAGCACGGTCTTCTCTATCGGACGCGGTGCGATTCCCATATCGCTGGACAGGGTCCGGACGAAAAAATCCACCAGTTCGGGCACGTCCTCGAGGTGCTCTCGCAGCGCAGGCATGCGCACGCTGACTACGTTCAGCCGATAGTAGAGGTCTTCGCGAAACCTGCCGCACTCGACCTCCAGGGCCAGATTCCGATTGGATGCGGCGAGGATACGGACATCGACCGGTATCTCACGATTGGCGCCGACCGGCCGTATACGCTGTTCTTCCAGAACCCGCAGAAGGTGAATCTGCAGGGGCAGGGGCAGTTCACTGATCTCGTCCAGGAACAGCGTTCCGTCGTTGGCGTAGGCGAACAGTCCCTCTCGCGCCTGATGGGCTCCGGTGAATGCGCCCTTGACGTGTCCGAATATTTCGCTTTCCATCAGCTCCGGGGCGATCGCACCACAGTTGACCGGCACGAAGCCGCCGCCACGCCCGCTCCACAGATGGATGGCGCGCGCCGCGAGTTCCTTTCCGGTCCCGGATTCACCCTCGATCAGAACCGTCGTGGGCATCGGCGCGATACGCCTGATGACGGATCTCAGCCGCGCCATCGCCTCGCAACCCCCGACCATGCCACCATCATCGAATACACCGGTCTGAGGGCCCTGGCGGCGGAGGGGGTCGCCGCGGTCCGGCCGGCGATACTTCATGCATCGCTCGACGGCCGCCATGATCTCTGCCATACGAAAGGGCTTGAGGATGAAGTCGGCCGCCCCGGCGCGCAGGGCCTCGATCGCCGCTTCGGCGCTCGCGTGGGCGGAGATGAAGATGAGCGCGGTGTTACGGTCCTCGCCCCGGAGCCGCTTGACCCGCTCCAGATCCGACCGGTCGGGCAGCCGGACCTCCGCGATGATCAGATCGAAGTGGCATCGTTCGACCAGCCGCTCGGCGGTATCCAGGTCTTCCGCGGCCTCGATCAGACCGAATTGCTTTTCCATTCCCCGGCGAAGGAAGCTCCGAATACCCGGCTCGTCGTCGATGATGAGAACCGAGTTCTGCTTCAGCGACCCGATCGGGGGTTCGCCGTCAACCCAACCCCACTGTACACGATCAACCTTCCTGTCTCCCGGTGCGCGGTAACCCATCAAAAATAAACCCCGTTTCAGCCGGAATGACACTTACTTTGGCGAATCTGCCCCGGGACCGGCCCGCACACCGCCACCCTCGCACGTCGACATCCGTCGACTATCCCGCTCCGCTAGCGATGCCGCGCCGGGAGTCGTCATATGGAAAAGGAAGACCCCCGAATTCACCCACCGTTCAACGACGAAAACCCGGGCGCGCACAAGGTTCCGAATCGATACGGTGGTGCCGTCGGTATCGACACCTTTTTACAATCGATCTAGCGTGGTCGGAAAGATTCCCCTGAATTTTCTGTCAAATTTATACCCCATCCCAACTGCGATCGTGTGTGCCATCGCATATGGGACTAAACGCATCAGTTTATCGAGCCAGACTGAGACATAAACTACCACACCACGACCAGTACGGAGAACTCCGGGTCGCTCGCGCACCTGCTGCCCGCGTTCGAGTGGAACACGGGATACGGCACCCACGTCATCGCCGTCGGTACCGGAAAGGCCTTGCGTATGGGACGTGACGGCGACGTCGATGCCGAAGCAGATGCCGCAAATCCAGTTGCCGATCTTCCCCGAGGGCGTCACCCCCCATTACCGCCGTGCCGGCGTTCGGCAAACGGGATGGACGCGTGACCTACTTCAACGGCAGCATGCCGGTGTTCGTTCACGCTGAACAGGACCGGGCCTCTTTCCAAACGATCGCCGCCCAGTTCTGTGTCAACGGCAATGCCAAACAGGCGGACATCGTGCGCGCCTTCGGGGTGACGAAGATCAGCCTGAAGCGGGCGGTGAAGCGCTACCGCGAGGAGGGACCGAAGGGCTATTATGGTCTCGACAGCCTGTTGCTGCTACTGGCCTTCATGGCACTGGCGCGCCTCGAATCGATCGAGTCGCTACGCGACAGCACCCCGGGCGAGTGGGGCAATCTGCTGGGCCTGGACCGGGTCCCCCAGCGCCTGTGTCTGCGCGCCACGACCGACTACTGGGTCAACGCCATGGACGACCAACCCTTGTTCGTCGTCAACCAAGTGGTCGATCCGGGGCCGATCCAGGTCATCGAGCATGAGATCGTGCCGCGGCCCCTTGGCCATGGCCATGTTCGCCCGCTGGTCGCAGGAAAACTTCTTCAAGAGTATGCCCGCGAGAACTTCGGCCTGGACCGCTTGGTCGATTATCGAACCGAGGCTGTTTCTGCGGCCCCTACTGTCGTCAACCCCGATTATCGCCACCTCGACGGACAGGTGCGCTCGGCCACCGGCAAGCTCACCCGGCGCCTGGCCAAATTCGCCGCCATGACCCTCGAGGAGCCCATCGAACCCAAGCATGTCGAGCCGTTCGTGCGGCACAAGGCGGCGCTGCAAGAGGAGATCGAGACCCTGCAACACGAGCTCGAGACGCTCAAGGCCAGGCGCAAG
>JAJDOJ010000053.1 GCA_022340215.1 Gammaproteobacteria bacterium | reverse complement strand
AATGTTCACGATTTTGAGGCGCATAGTGGGCCTACGCAACGAAAAATCGGGGGCATTTGAGCCGAGCTCCCATCAGCGCAGTAGATTAATCCTCAGTCCGACAGGCTCCTAGAGGCCCCGGCCCGGGGACATCGATTGCACGAAGGCCATAGCGCTTTTGCGGTAGGTCTCCGGATCCTTCAGCTCGGCCCGGGGGAAACGCGCCAGCACCATGTCGAAGGATGGCTGGCGCGGGCGGTGGATATGGGCAGTAACCACCCGGGAACCGGCACGTTCCCCCGCCTTCGCCTTGATGCCCATGCGGGTAACAGATACCGAATGGGGCTTCACCCCGAGGTAGCGGGACGGGTGGCTCAGGACCCTGCCGACCTCCTTCAGGTAGCCGTCCAGGGTTGCCAGTGACGTCCGGGCCTCTTCGAGTTCCCGGGCGTTTTCCTGTAGTCGATACCGAAGGGTCTCCGTGTCGGGCACATCCCCGGAAACCGGCCGGGGCGCGGGTTCCAGCCCCTCCGCTACGGATCTGACGTCGCGCAACCGCGTCTGGAGGAGATTCTGCTGCTCGCGCAGTTCGTCCGTCGTCACCCGCAGCGCCGCGACATGCTCCAGTGCGCTGATGCAGAGGGACTGCATGCCTCGCCACCGGCCCATCTCCCGGACCTCACCGGGGTCGTCCGCCGCCACGCCGACCCAGTGATCGCTGTAGTTCACCGCCACCTGGGCGACCCCTCTGCGCAGGATGCCGTTCACGATATCCATGCCGAACACGTTCTTTTCCTGCCGAAACATGCCGAGGGTGCAGTAGATCGCCTCAGTCTCGGGATGGGACGCGACGAACTCCCGCACGACATCGCTCAGGCTGAATACATCCCGCATCGCATCGACCGAGGGGAACAGGGCGTTGACGCGGGCATCGTTTCCGAAGGCCTTTCGGCTGACCTCGACTGGCCCCGGGATGCGTTCGACAACCCGATTGAGGTACAGCAAGGAGCGGATCACCGGTTTTCGCAGCTTGCGCTGGTAACCGCTCACCATCTTGAGGCGGGGATCGGTGTTCTCCACGACCATCTCGATGGCCTTGGCGATGTCCGCCTCGTTGATGCGCCCGTCTTCCCGGACGGTCCTGCGAAAACTCAGTCTGGAGAACCAGGTCATGGCTGGATCACCCCCTGTTGCCAACAATAGGCGCCGACGAACGGAGCGCGGTTTTCCGCTCGCCGCCAACCCTCCGAGAATTATACGACGCCGGCGGAGGGTGTTCCGTCCCGCCCGAATCCACTTGCCTGCTGTCGGCTTTCCCGATCGGTGTCGCGCACGTAAGAACCTGACACGAACGAATAACCCCGAGTGCGCAGGTATTGATTGGCCTCGATCGATTCATGCATAGTCCATGGTACGTTTCTCAAAACTTTCGTTGCCGAATCTCTCGACCGCTGTGGCAATGTTCCGCAGGATGGCGGACAAGGCAATCAGCGGGAGTCAGTATGGCCATCAGCGTCTTTGATCTCTTCAAGATCGGCATCGGCCCGTCCAGTTCACACACCGTCGGGCCGATGCGGGCCGCTGGCCTGTTCGTCGGCAGCCTCGCTTCCCGCGGATTACTGGACGCGGTGTCCCGGGTGCAGGTCCAGTTGTTCGGTTCGCTGGGCGCGACCGGCAAGGGACACGGCACGGACAAGGCGGTCATCTTGGGGCTCGCAGGCGAACTCCCCGAGGAAGTCGATACCGACACCATTCCCGCACGGCTCGAGGCGCTGCACGCAACACGGCGGCTGCGGATTCCCGGCGGTCCGGAGATCTCCTTCAATCCTGACGGCGATCTCGAGTTCCATCGCCGCAAGAGCCTGCCCTTCCACCCCAACGGGATGAGGTTCCGAGCCAGTGACGCAGGTGGCGGAACCTTGCTGGAACGTACCTATTACTCGGTCGGCGGCGGCTTCGTCGTCAAAGAGGACGCGGCGGGCGAGGACCGTATCGTGGAAGACACGACCCGGCTGCCCTACGCATTCACGACTGCGGCGCAACTACTGTCACACTGTGCCGAGAACAGCCTTTCGATCAGCCAGGTCATGTTGCGCAACGAGATGACCTGGCGCAGCGAGGCCGACATCCGCGTCGGGCTGCTGGAGATCTGGCGGGTAATGCAGGATTGCGTCGAACGCGGCTGTCGCACCGAGGGTATCCTGCCCGGCGGGCTCAAGGTCAAACGGCGCGCGGCGCGCCTGCATCTGCAGCTCACCCATGACACTCAGTTGGAGAACGTCCCGCTCGGCACCATGGACTGGGTCAACCTCTTCGCGCTGGCCGTGAACGAGGAGAACGCCGCCGGCGGGCGGGTGGTGACCGCGCCCACCAACGGAGCCGCAGGCATCGTTCCGGCTGTCCTGCACTACTACTGGAGATTCTCACCCGGCGCCGCTGAAGACGGCGTCTTACGGTTCCTGCTGACCGCCGGTGCGATCGGCATCCTCTACAAGGAGAACGCCTCCATCTCCGGCGCCGAGGTCGGCTGCCAGGGCGAGGTGGGTTCGGCCTGCTCGATGGCGGCAGCCGGACTCACCGAAACCCTGGGCGGCACACCGGAACAGGTGGAGAACGCCGCGGAGATCGCCATGGAACACAACCTGGGTCTGACCTGCGACCCGATCGGTGGGCTCGTTCAGGTCCCGTGTATAGAACGCAACGCCATGGGCGCGGTCAAGGCCATCAACGCCTCGCGTATGGCGCTGCGCGGGGACGGCCGGCACTTCGTCTCACTCGACAAGGTCATCAATACCATGCGCGAAACTGGCGCAGACATGAAGACCAAGTACAAGGAGACGGCGCGCGGCGGGCTTGCGGTCAACGTGATCGAATGCTGATCGAAGGCGTTCAATGGGGTCAGACTCGATTGATAGCTATCTATCAATCGAGTCTGACCCCATTGAACGGACCGATGACGGTTGACAGCGCCGGTGCCGCTGGGCTCTACTGTGGGCGCTTAGATCCAACACTACCTGTCGTGTTCCTGCACGAGGAGAATTCTGATGAGTATTCTGAAAGTCCTGGCCGTGATCCTGTCCGTCGCCTTCCTGAGTACCGGTGTGGTCGGTTGCCAGAAGGAAGAAGGCCCCACGGAGAAGATGGGCAAAGCAGTCGATGAGTCCGCGCATAAGACCGGTGAGGCCATGAAGGAATCCGGCGAAGACGTCAAGAAGGCGGTGGAATAACCTTTTCCCGAAAATAATTTCCGGCCCAGCAACGAACGGGGCCGGAATCTTTTTACGCACCCCCGATCACGCAACGCGGTGGCTACCGCGTACGTCTGCGCCGCCCGAAGAATCTGCGTTCGGTCACCCGTCCGGGTCAGGCTTCCTGAACGATCGTCTCTATCGGGACACCGGAGCGCAGTGTCTGCAGATTGACGCAGCTGCGCTCCGAGGCTGACAGAAGCTTCTGCAGCAGCTTGGGATCAGTCCCGTCGGCCGCCTTGATTCTGCCCCGACATTGCACCTTCTGGAACCCGACGGGCGTGTCGCGGTCGACACATGAGCGTACCTCGTACATCAACATCGGCAGAGACGTCCACTTCGAGTTCCGTGAGCGTTACAGCAAGGCGATCGGACAGAACTGACCGTAATCCATCGTAGCCTCAGGCGAACAGGAAAAGTGTAGATCATCACGACAGGAACCGTAGTTGGATACTGCGGAACGGCGAGTATTACGGACGGTTCCGTGCGCCAGGACTCACACGGTAGACTTTCGGTGTCCTTGTTAGGGTTACCCTAGGAATTGCCGGGCGCGTCGAGCCTGTCGATCGCTTCCTCCTCTTCCCCGATGCGCACGGCGACCTGCTCTCGCTGCGCGATCAGTACCCTTTCGACCTCCTCGTCCATCCGATCGATATCCTCGACCGAGGCGATCGCCCGGCCGAGGACACGCTCCCCTGCGTGGATCAGATCGTTCTGGATATCGTAGGCATACGCCGAGTCGTTCATCAACGACGTGGCCATGTCCGGTGTGATGCGATCCTTGATAATCACCTGCAGTGCGGTATCGGGAAGCTCCAGGGCGGCGTCGTTGACAAACAGGGGGCGCGCGATGTCCGGGTCCTCTCGAGTAACCTGACGAGAAGATTGATCGCCGGCAGCATCGACACGACACCGACCAGGTTGAACAGCGTATGAAACACGGCGAACTTCAGGGTGAAGTTGTCCGCCGCGATGCCCACCAGATCGCTGGTCCTGTCCACGGCAAGGGCGAACCGCTTGATGAACAGAATCGCGATAGTGCCCGTGACCAGATTAAAGATCAGGTGCGCCACGGCCAGCCGCTTGCCGGCCACGAGCCAGGCCCCCGTAGTCGTCCCCAGGTTCGAGCCGAATATGATGCCGAACAACGGACTCTTCCAGGTCCTGTCCGAGGTTCGCTGGAGAAAGGCCTCCAGAACGCCGCCGCTGAACGACTTGAATCCGATCTCCAGCGCCGGCAGCCGATCAGGAAGATGGCCACACCCGCCGCAACGGTCTTGAACTCGGGACTGACCCAGAATCCGTAACCCAGTACGACAAATACTGAGGGAATGATGAGTTTCTTGAACACGGAGGGTATCTCGCTTCTCTGCGGGACACCGCAGTCGTATCCCAGCGATAGATAGTTTCTAGCCTCAGGGTTGAAGCGTCACCTTGATGAGCGTGTCAAGCGGCACAAGCGCGGGATCGGCAAAAACCACCTCGCCCTCGAGGTTCGCCAGACGATCCTCCATTGCGGTTCCTCCCGGTTCATGCGCGTCGTGATTCGGACTGCAACTCGCCAGCAGGAATGGCAACAGGGCCATGATGAAAAATCGAGGCATCCACCCCCCCGGAACAAGAAAATGCCCCGTCGGCAAACCGGACGGCTACAGCTGGGACTCGATCGGCAGAAACCCGGCAAACCCTACGCCCATGCGGCGCCAGATGCTGGTGTAGGGGTCCACGTCGAAGACCTTCTCCTCACCGTCCACCAGGCCGTGCCAGAGGATCCGCTCCCTGCCGTCGTCTTCGGTCACGAGTTCGAGCCGGAATGCCAGTTGGTCGATATTGGCATCGAACCAGTCCCCCATCCCGCCGGCGATCTCCGGCGACTCGATGAGCAGACCGATCTCCGTGTTCTCACTCACCGAGCGGGGATCGAGGTTGAAGGAACCGATAAAGGCGCTCTCCCGGTCAAGCACGAAGGACTTGGTATGCAGGCTTGCCTTGGACGAGGGCTGCGGCCCCTTCATTGCCTCGCGTTGCGTCCTGGAGAGTCGCTTGTTCATTTCATACAGTTCGACGCCGGCTCGCAGCATTTGTTTTCGATACTTGGCGTACCCGGCATGAACGACCGCGACGTCCGTGGACGACAGCGCGTTGGTCAGGATTCGCACACGGACCCCTCGTTCCGCGAGTTCCGACAGGGCCTCGACGCCCTTCTTGCCCGGGACGAAATAGGCGGAGAAGACGATGAGTTCGTCCTGCACGTCCCCGAGGTGGGGACCGAGTTGCGTGGCAAGTAGCAAATCCTCCCTGTCGCTTCTCTCGGCGATCTTCTCGGGCCGGTCGTAGAACACGTCCGCGTCCGCCCAGATGAATTCCACATTGTGGTTTTTGACATCTTTGGCCAGCGTGGAATCCCTCAGTGCCTGCATGTACGGCGAATCGCGGTTCGATTCTGCGAAGGCCGCAAGCTCCCGGTACGTGGCCGCGATCTCCGCCTCGTCGGGCATCTCCCGTACCAGGGTCGAGGCCGGATACGCGAGTTCGCTGTTCCAGTAGAGGTCGAAGGATTGCGAGACCTCGTCCACGATCGGGCCGACCGCCAGCACGTCCAGGTCCGCGAAGGCCAGGTCGGCGTGGGCATTGAAATATTCGTCACCGATATTGCGCCCGCCCAAGATCGTCGCGATGTTGTCCGCGGTGAACGACTTGTTGTGCATTCGACGGGTCACCGAACCCAGGCCGGTCACGTACTGCGTCATGCGCCAGGTATCGCGGCTGAAGGGGTTGAACAGACGCACCTCGACGTTGGGATGCGCATCCAGCGCTGCCGCGCCCTCGTCCCGGCCGCCGAGATCGATGTCGTCGACCAGAAGCCGGACTCGCACGCCCCGGTCCGCCGCCTTGACCAGCTGATCGAGGAACAGCTTTCCGGTTAGGTCGTTGTGCAACAGGTAGTACTGGGCGTCGATGCTGCGCTCGGCCAGATTTGCCAGGGCGGCGCGGGCAACGAAGGCATCCAGACCGTTGCCCAGGAGGAGAAAACCCGACTCGCCCGGCTTGGCGGCACTCTCTTCTCGAATCGCCTCCGCCATGCGGGTATCGCCGACATCGCGGTAGGCGTGCGACTCGACGCGACCGACGTTTTCTGGGAGTGTCGCACATCCGCCGGTCGCCATCAGGACCAGCAGGAACAGCCTGCCGGCCCACGCCGCGAAACGGCTTCGCGTGACGGTCAGCACCTGTTATCCATTTGCAACAACGCGGTGCGTACCTTTCGATGGGAACACCTTCGACACATGCGGGTCACTTGAACAGCAGGTAAATCTCGGCGCGCAGGCGCTGCCCCTTGTACACCAAGCCGTTGAGCTTCTTCGCCAGCACCCTGGCCCCGGACTCATCCAGGTCCACGCCCACCGTCGCCAGGTTGCGGTGCGGATTGTCAGACAGTTCGATGGAGACTTCCTTGACGGTGACGCCGTACTTCTCCAGCGTCTCGCGAATCTCGTCCTCGGTCGTTTCAGCAGGAAACCCCGAAATAGCGATGTCCATGTTCAGTCGCCTCGCGATTGTAGTGGTCTCTGACTTCAGCGGCATTCTATGCCATCCCTTGAGACGCTCGCTACAACCGGCGAAACACCAGCGATCCGCCTCGGGGGCACGCTAAACCCGACGGATCTTGCCGTTGCGGGAGGCTGCGCCAGGGTTCAGAATCGGGTGCAACCAGGCGAATCAGGAGTTGCGACCCGGCCAGCGGTGACGCTTGTGTCCGGGATTCCCGCCAGACGGGTCGTGAAGGTTTCGACACCGCGATCCCTGCTGCATTCGCACTTCAGTAAACAGCGAACCGACACGGGCGAACCACGATGAGCGAACAGAAGGTATTCAAGTTTCCCGGCAGGGAAATCGACGTGACCTGGGACGGGAGACTCTGCATCCACATCGGCGAATGCGGCAAATCCGAAGGTGAACTCTTCGTCGGCGGACGCCAGCCCTGGTGCGTTCCCGACACCAGCACCGCGGCGGACGTGCGGGAGATCATCGAGCGCTGTCCCAGCGGCGCCCTGACCTACGCGGACAAGGGCGGTGTCGAGGAACGGCCCGCGCCCGCCAACACCGTCCACGTAACCTACAACGGGCCCCTTTTCGTCTCAGGCGATCTCGATATCGTCGGAGCCCCGGACGAGATGCCGGGAGTCCGGTTCCGTGCGGCGCTGTGCCGTTGCGGACAGTCTCGCAACAAGCCCTTCTGTGACAACAGCCACGCGAAGGCGGGATTCACGGACCCCGGTGGCGTCGGCAAGAAGGGGAACGACTCGACGGGAGAGGGCGGCAACCTCGAGATTCGCGCCACGCAGGACGGCCCGTTGATCCTGAGTGGCGACTTCGCCATCACAGCGGGAAACGGCCGTGTGGCCTGGCGCGGGAAGAAGGCCGCATTGTGTCGCTGCGGGCAATCGGCGAACAAGCCCTTCTGCGACGGCAGCCACAAGGAAGCGGGATTCAAAAGCGGTTGAACGCCGAGGGCAATCCGTCCCGCACCCCGTTACCCGGTCGTGACCCATTGGCGTTGGGTCGCGCGACGCGTTTCATCGCGATAGCCAGTACAGGACGCCCGGGAGGTCCGCCAGGCCGAGGTTGAAAAACCAGGAGTTGGCGGTGTCGCCGAAGTCGCGGGCCCCGATGCCGAGGCGCAGACGGTTGTTCAGGAAGCCGATGTGGACGTCGCCTCCAAAGGTGTTCTGGGGCGCGTCCTCTGGAGCCTTGAATGTATGGTAGAAGGTCGGTGCGACGCCCACGCTGCTGATCAACTTGTAGTCGCCCATCTGTGTCAGGTCCAGGCCGGCGCCGAGAAAGTTCTCCCGGTTGGGACCCGCCGAGGAAAACAGGCCCCCGGCGAACCCGACCGATCCCCGGATTCCCAGAAGCGTTCGCGGCGTCAATGCCCATGTGGGCTGCCAGGTCAGTGTCAGGTCCCCCTCGACCACATCGAAAGCGATCTCGTAGGGGATGATATTGCGCCACCACCATTGGTCCGGCGCCGTGGACGGCGCGAAGGTGAAGCTCGGGTAGCGATAGGTCGCGGTCTGAAGGACGAATGCCGAGCCGCCCATGACCCCGGTATTGGCCGTCTGCCGTTTCGCGCGGTCCGGTTCACGCGCCGCATAGATCTGTTCGGACTGCCGTTCCAACTCGACCATGCGTGAGGTCGTGCGCCTGACCAGCTCGGACGACCAGGTGTCGGGGTCCGCCATAATCTGCGCTAGCAGGGTATCCTCGTCATCGATCGGCGTCGGTTGAAAACCCTCTTCGCGTAGATGGTCGAAGAACTCCCGCTCCACGACCAGCGAGGACGTGGCGCCCTGTTCCTTCTCGGAATACCCCGCGAGCGCCGCTGCGATCAGACCATCATGAATGGTTTTCATGTCGCGCTCTTCCGGTGGCATGGGATCGTAGGCGAATCGCATCTCGCCCGCCTGACCGAATTCCGCCCGTGCCTTCAGGGCAAACACGTAGCGCGCCCCGGGGTCGTCTCCGATCCCCAGGATCTCGAAGCCTTCCTCGGCGACACCGTCACGGCACTTGGCGTAGAGTTCTCGCTGCTCATCCCGGGAGAAGTTCTGCCTGCAGATCGTGTCGGATGCCACGACTACGGCGTCGTACACCCCGGCATAGTAGTCGTACTCTCGAAACTTCAGATCCAGGAAGGCGCCGAAATCGCCGAGCAGCTCTCCCGTGATCGGCCCGCCAAGGCTCGTTACCCGTAACGTCCGATCGTTCTTGATAGCGAGCGCGGACAGACGAATTCGCTGCGGAATATTTCCCGTCCGTACCCCGGTCAGATCGACGATGTCGACGAGGGCGTCGGCCAGGCGGCGGCGGAATCGCCGGACGTCGACGCGGCAGGTCGCGACGAAATCCAGCGATATGATCGAATCCTGGGGCTGACAACTTTTCACGACACCGGCCCGGAGCAACTTGCCGACCGAGAACGGCGAAGAGATGGGAGTCTCGACTCGGCCATAGGCGCTCTCGAGCAGTCGGCCGGCGTTACGCAGCGCGTCCGCGCAATCCAGCCTCGAGTCGAAGTACGGCAGTACGTCGCTGCATTGGAAACCGGGCCGGTTCACCGCATCGGTCGCGCCGAGTTCGTGGGCGAGCCCTGCGAGATTCAGGCTCCACTCGGCGCTGGTCAGCTCTCGATACAGTTCGAAGTTACGCGCCGTGCCGACTGCACCCAGCAGGACACGACTTTCCGCCTCGAGGCTGTATTCTAGCTGACGACAGGCCGCCGGCGGGTCCGGCCGGTCACAGCGCCTGTCAGTCTCGGGTTCCAGCACGCTGTAGCGAATGCGGCCCGGATCCAGGTAAAAGTAATTCACTGGCAGACGATCCGCCGGAACGTCGCCACGTGACTCGGCAAGGGTGCGTGCAAAACCGATGGGGATGTTGTCGAACAATCCCCCGTCGGCGAACTCGGCTTCGTTCAGAGTGTAGCCGGGGGGGCAGGTCAGTTCATCCGCGTCTTCGGAAACCGCGGACTCCGGCGCCTCTCCCGTCTCCAGCATGCGGGTCAAACGGCAGTAGGCGAGGCGCTTGCGACCGAATCCCATGGGGAACGCACTCGTCGTGAGCATCGCCGCCTCGACGTCCGCGTCACTGATCGAGTGCGAAGGGGCCCCGCGGGCGGTCGGCAGCAGGATCATCGCAGGGTCGTTCACTTCCGGGTATTCTTCGGGATCGAAATAGAAGCCGACGGTCCCGTCCGGCTCCACACGCAGTTCGATGGGTACGAGAAAGCGCTGATTCCTCACGTCGACCCCGGAGACGGTCAGGGTTTCCGGCTTGACCCGGGTCACCACCACGCCGAAGGGTACGTGGCAGCCCTGCCGGAACTTCGGCTGGCGCCACTGCTCGCGCAATATGGCCGCACTGTCCAGCAGATCGGCGCGCGACAGGGTCGCATCGTCGAAGCGGTAATCCGGCGAATCGGCGCGGTCCGGCACGAGACGGTTGACGTCGACCGGTAGCCAGAGATTGCGGAAAAAATTGTCGTCGACGCGGTTCGCCGGACCCCCGACGGATTCGGGGCGTGAACACCAGGCCAGCGCCGAGAGCAGGGTGTTGATGCCTCCGGCAGACGTACCTGCAACGCTGGCCATCTCCAGCGGCCGGATTGTCGCCCCGGTGGCTATTCTGCCACCGTGAAAACGCTGCATGATCGCGATCAGCCCCCAGTTGAGTCCGGCCTCATAGGCACCCTTGCTCGCGCCGCCGCTGATGGACAGAGAGACAGGTAGACTCTCGGGCTTGCCGGTCGCCGCGATACCGGGCCACGGCGCGACTGCCAGGCAACAACCAAGCAGGACTTTACGAAACCCCTTCGAATCCATACGCAGAGATACCCCGGACCGAGACTGGAATCCGCGGCAAGCTTAGCGCGACGGGGCATATCGCGAAACCTTTCGGAAAGTCTATCGACAGGTGTTTTCCGGTCCGGCACGACGCCGTGGAGAGTCCCCGACGAGAGCGTGTCCCCATTCGTCGTAGCCAGGTTGTGCGGTACGGGATCTGTTATCTTTAATTAACCGAAAAAGACGCATTGCGACTCCCGTACCAGGACATCCCCGTCCCCCCGAATGGAGTCTTAGGCGATTGCCGGAAAATGGCATACCAGATTGCGCCGGATTTTCGTTCGTCATCAAGGCGCGACATCAGGCGCATCGTCGAACGATGGAACGGTTGTCGCAACACAGAGGACGGACGAAAAGACAAGCAGGATGGTATGTCATTTGACGGAAATCGCCTTATTGGAGACAACGATGAAACCACTTCTCAACATTGCGCTGTTTGGCGCGATGCTGCCGTTTGCGGCCATGGCCGGTGACGCACTGTACGACATGACGCCCTACCCGGCGCCGACGGCAGGACAGATCCGAATGGTGTTCCGTGTCCCGGCCGTAGAGATCGAGGATGACCGAAAGGTCGAGATCCTGGTCGGCATGACCATCCCCGTCGACTGCAATCAGCACTGGTTCGGCGGCAATCTCGAAAGGCGGGTGGCGGAGGGTTGGGGTTACCCATACTACGTCCTGGAAAAGGCCGGTGGCCCGGCGAGCACACTCATGGCATGCCCACCCGGGGAGGAGAGGAAACCGGCCTTCGTCAGGGTTCGGGGTAACGGGTCCCTTCAGCGCTACAACAGCAAGCTACCGGTCGTGGTC
>JAJDOJ010000052.1 GCA_022340215.1 Gammaproteobacteria bacterium | reverse complement strand
GATCAGCGGGCCAAGCCGGGACAGCTGCTGACCGCTGAGTTCGTAACTAAAATCGATGCGCCCGGTCCACGGCAGGATCAGGTTGCCCTCCAGGTCGAGTTGCGACTCCCTTCCCCGGGTAACGAGCGCCAACTTCCGGGGAACGCCGGCGCGGAGCCAGTTCGACATCGTCCCAATGGACCCCTTTGAACTGACATTCACCCCGTTCAGTGTTCCGTCGAGCGAAGCAGTGACGGGTTTGGCGGGACGGGAAGCCGCGTGAAAGCGGTGAGCCTTTAGTTCGATAGCCCGTGGTGAGGTGCCTTCCCCGATCGACAACCAGGAAGTCGTGGTTCTTGCATCGATCCTGGATTCGGTCAGGAGTGCCCTGACACTGCTTCCACCTCCCTTGAGTGTAATCTCGGGTTCTCGCAGTTCACCCGAGACGACCTTTCCGTTACCCAGGGCCTCGAGAAGCGCACCCAGATCGAACGCCGTCGAACGGGCGGCGGCCGAGACCGAAGGCGTGTCTTCGGTTACGTCCAGGGATCCCGTCAACGAGATCCGTCCCCCCGGTATGGTCCCCTGAAGGGTCGCGACATCGAGGCGATTCTCGTGCAGTTCACCCTGGAAGACCAGGTTGTGCAACGGCATCGCCAGTCCCTTGAGGGTGGACAGAGTGAACGAAACTTTCGAGTTCCAGCCGCGCAGCCAGGCCGTGTTCAGTGGTGCGTCCAGCAGCCCCGCGCCAGCCCGCCTGGGATTACGGACCTGGCTGGACGCCAGTAACGGGGACATGTTGATCGTGCCCGCTTTCAGGTCGGCATCGAGTCGCGGCGTGCCCTGGCCACGCTCCCATGAAATCGTTCCGGTTGCGCTGGTCGCCCCCGCTTTCAGGTCGATCCCGCGCAGCGAGACGGTTTCCGGGGACGCGTGGAGCGTGCCCTTCAGATTCGCGGGCAGGTAGCCCTTTAACCGGGACGAGACGGATTGCGGCAGGCTCGAACCGTCCGCTAGGTGAAGATCGACGTCGAATCGGCCCCGGGCCTCGCGCATCGGCAACCTCACCGCCCCCTGCGCCCGCAATCCGGACTGACCTGAGGAGGCGTCGATGCTGACCGGCCACTCGCCGGTGTCGCTGCGCAGCTTTTCGAGCGCTGCCCCCTTCAGCTTCAAGGAGAACCGGTCTTCACCATACTGGCCGCCGATACTGATCTCGATTGGCTGTTCGGCGCTCAACTCGGCCTGTCCTTCCTCGAACCGCAGAGACCGTGCCTCGCCCTGACCGGGGATATTCGCCTGCAGGCCCGAGAAGTGAAAGTGGTCCCCGGTACGGTCCAGGGTTGCCGATACGTCAAAGGGGCCTCGCGCCGGCAGATTCCGACCGATCAAACGCCCCATGGCGCTCACGTCGTCGCCGGAGAGCGAGACAGCGGTACTGAAGTCGCCGTTCAAGGGAACGGTCAGGTTGCCCTTCGCCGTGATTTGGACGTTGTCGACCTGAGCCGTTGCATGCAGCGGAAACCTTCCGGGTTGCCTCGCCAACAGGGTGGTGAGGGTGCCCGCAGTCGCCGACAACGAAACCTGCCGGCCTTCGAATTCGCCGTTCGCGTTCACCTTCAGCTGGGCGCCGGGGGGCCATGATGCATGGGTGGTATCTATCCGGACCCGCCAGCCGTCGCTCTGCATCGAGCGATATCCGAGTTCAACGGACTCGAGATCGAGTTCTGCGAGGCCGGCGAAGGTGTAGAGCCCGTGCCGGGTTGAGGATCTGCCGCCGAACGACCAGTTGTTCGAGTCGTGCGGGCCTCGTTCGAACAGAATGTCCGCCCGGCGCAGGCCGATGCGGGCAATCTCGATTCGTCGATCGAACAACGGCATGAGCGCCATCTGCAGGGTTATCTCGTCCGCCGTCGCGAAGTTGGGCCGGGAAGCCCATGGGGGGTTGCCGATGACCACGTCCTGAAGCGATATACTGGGGATCAGAGAGGCCTCGAATCCGATTTCACCACGCAGCTTGATCGACCGCCCCAGGGTATCGCTGAGCAGGGATTCCAGGCGGTCGCGATGGGCATTGAGGTCGACCGTCAACAGGAAGACATTGAGTCCGGCAATCGCCAGGACGAGGATGATCGGTACCCAGATCAGGATTTTTGTCGCGGACTTCATGTCCTTGTGACCTGCATCGACTCCAGGGGTGTCTCGACCAGCCTGATACCCGGATTGGCCAAGGGAACGGGGCGAACGCCGGTTGCCCGACTTGCGAGCGATGCGGATATCAGAATGTAGATGTAGAAGCGGTGGCAGGGGGCGACTATTCGGACTCGTCTTCCGATTCGCCGGCGGCGGCGTCGGTGACCGATTTTACCAGATCGCTGGCGGTGGCGTTTCTGGCCTCGCGCGTGATCAGGATGTCCGTGGGACGGACGTCGCTGCCGTAAAAGGCGCTGTTCAGGCCGTTCCTCACCTTGATCACCGCGCCGTCCAGCGTTACCCCGCCAAAGGCCCCCTTGGACAGGTTGTACTGTACGATGTCGGCCGTTGCGGCCTTGGCGCCGGCCCCGACCGGGCCCGCAGCGATGCTGAGGCCGGTGCCCAGATTGGCCTGGGAGGTCAGCAGGGAAGCCAGTCCCCTTTCGGTCATGACGAGCATCAGGACCTGCGAGGCATCCGCCCCGATCTGCAGCCCGAAGGTCACCGCACCGATGGTATAAAAGGCGGGATCACTCCAATCGTTGCTGTCGTCCTTTCTGGCCAGCATCACGCCTGATCCGCCGGAGCCGCCGAAGATAAAGCCGCCCTTGATGACATGTGGAAAGATGATCACGCCCCGAGCACGGCCGATGTTCTCTCGGAGCCATGTCATGTCTTCGTTGGCGAGAACGGTTTCCAGCGTGGTGCGGCTGTTGTCGATCAGGTCCTGGGCTTCCTGCTCCTGTGATCCGGCCTGGGCACCGCCGGCAGCAAGGAGTAGCACGAAAAGGAACGACGTGATGGCGGCCAGGGGGAGACGGTGGGGTAGCGTTACTGTCATGGGTGCATCGAGTCCTTGCGTCTGTGAAATCCGGACCGGGTGACCCCGACGCGCCGGAGCTTCATTTTGCCTTCCAGGCGGACTGCCTGCGATGTCATTTCGTCGGCGGAAAATTTTTCAGGATTTCCTTTACTGCCTTGTCGATCTTCTCTCCGCTCTTCTTCTCTACGTCGGACTGCTTTACCAGGTCCTTGGCTGTGCCGCGCCAGATCTCCCTTTCCGTCTCGGGGTCGAGTACCGTCACGATCAGCGTCCCTTCCTCGTATTCGCGCGGAGCGAGCGATCGTTCGTGCTCGTAGCCAGGGTATCGGGCGGTGTCCAGGGTTTCCAAGCGGTGAGACCAGTTCCTCAGGCCAGCGTAGGGATCATCGGTCAGTTTGGTCTCCGCCCAGACGTAATAGTTGACATAGAAATCCGGTGTGCCTTCCTTCTGCGGGCGGAAGCCCTTTGCCTGCAGGTTGCTGTCGACTGCGGCGCGGACCTTTTCGTCGATGAATCGATAGGTGGCTTCCTCGCTGTTTCCTCCCCGGCTGTCTTCGGGGAGCCAAGCGAATGTCTTGAGTCCTGAGAAATCGGTCTTGGGGTTGTAATCGATCTCGGATTCAATCGTGTTGGCGCAGGCCTGCACGAGACACAGCACCGCGAGAAGCATTGTCGGGCGAGTGGTTGCCAACATGGAATTCCGGGCCGAATCGGCGTTGGTTGAGAGGGGATCAGGGCGCCATCAAGCGCATAATCGTATGTTACACTGAAAGCGATGTCATTTCGCCGCAATGGCCCCATCCGGGACGATTTCGACCACCCCGATTTCGATCGATGCGCACGCAGACACCCGATCCCGCAGACGACTCCAAAGCCGCTTCCACCGATAGCGTCCGTAATTCCGTGATGCTCGCCTGTTTGGGCGCCTGGCTCCTGTTCGTCACCGAAGCCGGGGCGCAGATGATCGGCTGGGACGCTGCTCTGCCGGGACTCGATCAGACCGATATGGATATGATCCAGCACCTCGGGAGAGTCGAAATGGATGGCAAGCCCACAGGCACCGTTCTGGAATGGTCGAATCCCCGCAGCGGCGCGGCCGGTACCGTGACCCTGGTGAATCAGGGCACGTTGCGGGGGATGGAGTGCAGGGACCTGCGACAGCACTTTGTCGTACCCAATCAGGCCCCCTGGGATCTTGAAAGCCGGATCTGCCGTCAGGATGACGGCAGCTGGAAGATCATGAACCAGCAACGCAGGCCACCGGACCCGGAGTCCTCGTCCCAGGAGTGAAGGAAAGCACGGGGAAATGAACCGTTACGGCGATTGCCGGAAAATCGCATACCAGATTGCGCCGGTTTTTCGTACGTCATCAAGGCGCGACAACAGGCGCATCGTCGATTGATGTCGCTGTTGTCGCAACACAGAGGACGGACGAAAAGACAAGCAGGAGGGTATGTCATTTGACAGAAATCGCCTTAACCTGTCGTCGATGGCAGCAGGATCGTCACCCGTGTTCCCCGGGCGCCGGACGACTCGACCCCGATGCTGCCCCCGTGCGCATCGACGATCCGTTTGACGATCCCCAGCCCGAGACCGGTGCCGTGCCGCTTCGTCGTGAAGAAGGGCTCGTACAGGCGCTTCAGCGTCTCAGGTGGAATCGGGTCTCCCCCGTTGCAGACCGATACCTCGATACCGTTGTCCGTCTTGGCCAGCGACCAGCCGATCTGGCCGCCTGCGGGTGCCGCCTCGCAGGCATTTCGGGCGATGTTCTGAAACACCTGAATCATGCGGTTGCGATCGATCCGCGCCTCGCACCGGCCGGATGCCGCATCGAAGACGAACGCCTGTCCCCTGGATCCTGCCAGGTCTCTGTTCGTCTCCAGAAACTCCGAGATCAGCGGGGCCATGTCCGCGGATTCAATCTCCAGCGACAGGGGCTTCGCATACAGCAGGATGTCTTCCAGCAGGCGCGACACGCGCTGGACCTCCTGCGATGCGAGCTCGGCCCGGTTGACCCCGCCCGGAGGCAGGTCGGAATCCCTGAAATAGTCGAGCGCCAGGCCGATCGTCGCCAGCGGACTCCTGATCTCGTGGGCGATCCCCGAGGCGAATTCCCCGATCGCTGCGAGCCGCTCGTGCTCGACCAGTCTGACGGTGCGCCCGAAGCTGTGCGTGATCAGGTGGGCAATGTTGGTCAGCAGTTCCAGGTGTTCGTCGGTATAGGCGTCGAGATCGCGGCTGGCGATGACCAGCAGGCCCGGGAAAGGAGTCAGCTCGGAGAATGGCAGGGCGATCGCCGAGCGCCGTCCCTGTTCCGACAGCATCCGGAAGAATGCGCCGCCGTCTGCCCGGCCCGCCTCGGCGGTATTCGGCACGTGCTGCGGGACACCGTTCTTCAGGGCCTTCTCCATGAGCGTTCCGCTGCAGGGAAACCGGGCCCCGGCGACCGGGCCTTCACCTTCCCGGTCGCGCGCACGTTCCATCCTGAGCTGATCGCTGGCCTTTTCCGCGAACAGGGCGCACACCCAGTCCATCGGCAGCAGGCCGGCGAACTCCTCGAGGACGAACCGCAGGGTGCCATCGAGGTCGCTGCCCTGCTCGATGCGGTCGATCAGACGAAACAGGGCGCGCAACCGTGACGAGAGTCGGTTGAAGGACCGCGTCAGCGAGGCGATCTCGCTGTTGCCCGAGGGCTCGACCTGATGCCCGAAGTCGCCCGAGCTCACGCGCTTCATGCCCTGAACGGCCCTATCCAGCGGGCCCAGCACCCGCAGATAGATCATCAGGATGATCAGCACGGAGATCACGAAGGCCGCGGCGAGCACGATGTTGTTGATCGCGTAGATGTGTCGGAGTCGCGTACCGATCTGGTCCTGCAGTGAATCCAGAAGTTCCAGCGTACTATCCCTGAGCTCGTTGTGATGATCGACGATGTACCCCGCGCCCCACTCCAGGCGCGGCTCCTGTTCGTCCTCGCCGAGCTTCTCCTGGAGATCCCGGCGGTAACCCATCCACAGGTCGACCGTGGACGAGACGGCCTCCCGGACAGGCGGGGTGAGGTCGGTATGCAGGGTCTTCTGCATCCCAGTCAGCTTCGTGTCGAATTCCTGGTAGGAGAACGCCATCAGGATCTCGTCGAAGGTGTCTAGGTGCGCCAGCAGATCCTGGTAGTAGAGACGAACGTCGCGGTGGTAGGTCTCGTAGTCCCTGGGGGGATTCTCCTGGTAGTTCATCGCCTGCATGGCGAGCTGCTCCCCTGCCAGTTCCAGGCGGCCGGCGAGGTTGAGCACCATGGTTGCGTTCCGCTGCTGTTCCAGGGCATAGACCGTGTAGGTCACCGTCCCCGCGAACAGCGCCAGCAGGGAGAGCAGCGCCGCCGAGATCTGAAATCTGAGCGAACCCGGCGAGATCACCCCGCGCGCGCCCCCTGCGTGGCTGGGCGCGCGTGGGCGAATGTCTCCACGATCAGGACTCGTCCAGCCGAGGCATGAGCTCGACGAGGTTGCAGGGCCGTGTGCGGGCGTCCAGTTGCGGCGCGATGAGCCTGTCCCAACCGTCGGCGCAGGCCCCGGGTGAACCGGGTAGGCAGAAGATGTACTTGCCGTTCGCCACCCCGGCGACGGCGCGGGACTGCATCGTGGAGGCCCCGATCGACTCCCAGGACAACACCCGGAACATCTCTCCGAAGCCCTCGATCTCCTTGTCGAGCAACGGCCGCATCGCTTCCGGAGTCCCGTCCCGGCCGGTCAGTCCCGTCCCGCCGGTGGTGAGGATTGTGCGGATGTCGGGATCCCGAATCCACGTAGATGCCGCAGCGCGGATCTCGTAGATGTCGTCTGGGACGATTCGCCTGTCGCAAAGCCTATGGCCCGCCTGTTCTATCCGGGCGCTGAGTAGGGACCCCGACTTGTCCGTCGACTCGCTCCGGGAATCGGAGATCGTCATCACCGCGATCTGCAGGGGGACGAACTGGCGACGGGATGTCATGTCCTTATCTGTCATGTGGCGCGGTTCCCGGGAGCGTACAATTGAAACTCAGGTCAATGTTGCAGCATCTTTGGTGGGTCGTCGCGGCAACGATTCCTCCACGAATCCCCCATAGCCGCCGCTAACTGCCCGACTGGAGGTCTGCTGAATCGTGAAGCGTAGCGAGGGTCACCTCCTCAGTTCCGTGCGAGCAGAATCGGGAGACGCTGGATCCGCCCGCACCGCAAGTCGCTATGGTAATCGAAGCGCGGCCGTTCGGGTGCCGATCTTGCCGGTGCGAGACTCGATGGAAGTACGGGATGAAGACAGAGATCCGCAAATACCCATTCGATCCCTGGGATGAGGTACGCCGACACCAGGCCGGCCGGCCCGACCTGGCTGGAAACTATGGTGCGACGGCCGTGTTCGTCGGGACCATGCGGGGCCTCAATGAAGGCGACCGGGTGACCCGCATGCGTCTGGAGCACTATCCGGGAATGACCGACGCGCACCTCGAGCAGATCACGGCGGCCGCCGCGAAACGCTGGGAGATCCAGGATGTCCTGGTCGTTCACCGCACCGGCGAGGTCGCGCCCGGCGACCCGATCGTGCTGGTTGCCGTCTGGTCGGCCCACCGCGCCGCGGCCTACGAGGCCAACCGTTTCATCATGGAAGACCTGAAGTCACGCGCACCTTTCTGGAAGAAGGAGACCCTGGAAGGCGGGGACCGCTGGGTGGAGTCCAATACGCCAGGTTGAGGCGCCCGGGACCGAATGCGGTACATGGCTCGGACAGTCAAATGTGTTGTGATTTCGTCCTTTTCAGATCGTGTGGAAAATGACTTAGG
>JAJDOJ010000051.1 GCA_022340215.1 Gammaproteobacteria bacterium | reverse complement strand
CCATCGCATCGAAGAAAGGCCTCGTCTTCACCACCGGATACACGGCGAGCGCCTCTATCATCTTCTCAAAGCTACGCTTGAGCGTGGCATTCTCGGTGTCGATCCGGGCGACCGCCTCCGCGGCGATGTCCTTGAATGACTTCGGATCTTTGCTCGGCAGCTTCCGGTAAGCATCACGAATCGTCTCCGTCAACGCAAAGACGTGACTCGACATGAGCTGCTTCTGCTGCTCGGTTACGCCCAGTGCGGATATGGCGGTCAGTAAGAGATCGTGGATCTCGTGCACCGTATTCGGTATTGCCCCATCGGGACAGACCTCCGCACACTCCATGCAACCGGTACAGAGATGGGGGATGTACTTGGGCACCTGGAGCCGGAACAGGCCCTTGTCCTTCCAGCCGCCACTCGCCCCTGGCATAAACAGACCGGTCCCGGGCATCACCGGTGCTTCTCCAATGGTTCCGTCCTTGAAGCGGTCCGCGAAAATCTCGTCGTAATAGTCCTGATCGAATATCCCGTTGGCGACCGCGCTGCCAGTGCGCTTCGCCATGGAGGCGGATATGGCAACGTCCGGCCCGGTCGGCACCTGCACGAGCTGTTCCGCCGCCTTGAATGCCGGGTCGTTATAGTCCACCTCCAGCGTCGCCTCGAGCCCCTCCCTGATCACGGACATGTTGCTTTCGACGACGTCAGCCCCCTTGGCGCCGAACTTCTTCGTTACCTGTTGCTGAATCAGGTCCAGGATCGCCTCGCGCGATGCACCCGCGGCAATCCGGTCCACATACCCACAGACGGCACCGATGAATGCGATGCCCATCATCCTGATCTCCAGATCCGGCGCGGGCGCATGCTTCTTGGCCACACCGAAGGCATCGACAACGTAGAGGTGAATCCCCTTCTCGCGAATCGTCTTGCGCGCGTGGGCGGGCAGTTCCTTCCACACCTCCAGCGGGGTGCGATGAGACTGCATGATCAAGATGCCGTCCGCGCCCAGCCCGCGCAGCGGGTTGGTATGGCTGAAGACCTTGTGGTCGGGGGAGACAACGATCTCGACGTCTTCCAACTCCGCATTGGTGAGCCTGATCGGCTCCGGACTCAACGAGATGTAGAAGTTCGTCGGCGCGCCACTCTTCTCAGAGCCGTATTTCGGCGCGGACTTGGAGTGCATGCCGGTTACGCCCGCGAGAATGTCCGTCAACAGCTTCCCCGTGGCAATGGTTCCGTATCCACCCACCGAGTGAAAGCGGATGCGCATGGAGCCGGGCGGGAGCAGAGAGGGGTTCTCCTCCGTCTCGAAGGCCATGAACTCAGTTTCTGGGTAGGCCTCTCGCAACCTATCCTGCAACGCGGCAATACGTGGCGAGGGATTCTTCGCGAAGAACTGCGAGCCCAGATAGAAGAACGGCACGCTGAGAGGGTTTTCCATGTTCTTGAAGGCGGCAATCAGATGTCTGGGCTGCAGATCGTGCGCCCCCAGACCGAAGACGCCAGTGCTGATCTTCGGCAGGCTGGTGATCGGTGGGATCCCCTGATGTCGGATCAGGTCTCCGTTCTCTCGTGCCTTGCACAACGCTTGCGTCACCAGATTCGTGAGCGCCGTGGCATCGGAGCGTTCGAGGATCGTGACAGCCTTCTTGCCTTCGAGCGCCGAGACCAGGTCCCCTTCCGGAAACGGCTGGAGCAGCTTGATCGACACCACCCCCACCTTCTTGCCTTGGTCACGCAGGTACATCGCGACCGCCTCGGCGTCATCGGTAACCGAGCCCAGGCCGACGATGACATGCTCGGCGTCCTCGGTGAGGAAGGTCTGCACAGGGCGATAGAAGCGTCCGGTCAGCTCCCCGTACTCCGTCATCGCCTGCCTGACAAAGCCTGACACGTCGTTGGCAAAATGCGTCCTGTGGTCGACCGAGCCGGCCTGGAAGTCCGGCTGGTTCTGCACGCCACCGGTCAGTCCCGGGTTGTTCACGTCTACCAGGGCGGGAACCCGCTGGCGCGTCCCCTTTTCATAGGCACCGAGCCACTGCCGGCGCCACTGGCCGTGCAGCTCTAGCGGAATCCATTCCAAGGTCTCGCCAATCATCGTCCCTTCGTTATCGGGCTCGATATCCTCACCCCGGCTCTGCAGAAAAGACCGTACTTGCGTCAGGTCAGCCTGCGGCATGTCCCCTTGACGGCGGTTCAGGTACTGCTGTAACTGAAAGACGCGCCCCTTGGCGCCAAAGAGCATCTCCTGCGCAACGGTTGGCGCCTTGATTCGGCTGGCCGGATCTCCCAGGAATTCCTTTAACAGCTCCGGCTCTGGCATCAGAGCCTCACTTTGCATGTGGCTTGTCGCAAAACCATCCATGGCGTTTGCTACCGGGATCAGCGAGAGGGCGCTGACCTTGTATGCGATGGCAGCCAGGTCGGCGGCCTCCTGCTGATTGCTGCCGAACAGGACGGTATAGCCGGAGGGTAGTAGTGCGTAGACGTCGTCGTGCCCGGCCATCACGTTCAAGGAATGCCTGGAGACAACGCGCGCGGCGACATGCAACACGAAACCGCCGACCTTCTTGCCCACGGTCACGTAGTGGGATTCCAATCCGTATAGAATCCCCTGGCTGGAGGAGGCGTTAGAGATATACCGGCCGCCGGTGAGCGCCGCTCCCATCGCGCCGCTCTGCGCCGAATGCTCACCTTCCGGTTCGAAGAAAAACGGATGTTTCCCCCAGACATTGCACCCGCCCTTGGCGCGGAAGGCCTCGAAGAGCTCCGAGATCTCGGTGGAGGGTGTAATCGGATACCCAATCACACCGCCGCACACGTGACCCATCACATGGGCGATGGCGCCATTGCCGTGAATGACCGTCTCAATACCGGGGTACTTATACCGTTCGCGGTCTGCCTTGCTGTCCTTGACCGACTCCTGGGAACTCGTCGTGCTCGACAATACCTCAACCTGGTCCTTGGACAGGCCCTTGACTTGAGACTGATGCATCATTTTCTTTCCTCGCCGTGCTCAAACAGCCGGTCGGTTTCCAAGCATTATTAAGGATAATTTATGGATCGGGGATTCCGCAGTTTTCCACGCTCACACCAAATTGTCTCACATGACAAAGCACCGAGCTATGGGAACGAACGCTGCCGATCCGTCAGTATAAACCTCTTTTCGGCGGCCGGCAGTCCCTCCTCATCCGTGTCGGCACCTGCGGTCGGCGATCGCTCCGACCGCCAATCGCCTTTGAGTGGCGTCACGGTGCCCGAATCCACCCCGGCGACGGGTTCGCCGGCGCGCGGTGTTGGCTGTTCGGTGCAAACACCTCGTGGAAACGAGTCAGGTTGACCCGCGGTTTGGGCACCAAAGCCGCCAACCGGGCGATGAAATCGAGCGGCTCAAAGATAACATGTGTGGCGCCGTCACGATACGGGGTCTTCAGCTGGTAGCGGACATTCCCGTTCGGGGTGAGCGGCGCACTTTTCGGCGTACGCCGGCGACCAGGCCAACCGCCACCATTGCCGCGCCGCTGCTAACCTTCCTTTATCTTCCACGCCTGCTCACCATTTGGCCGGCCCCGCCTTGCCGAGGCAGTCGACCGCAAGGATGCGGTCGTCGAGCTACCAGGGAAGTACTGACTGTGTGCCTCGTCAAGGTGGGCCGGTCGAACGCTGACCCGGAAAGGCAGCAGACTGCTCCTATGCATGGCGCAAGCGGGTCGAACCTTCCGTAATAGCGGCGGAGCGGCACGACTCGCTCGCACAGCGGTTCCGCAGCCCCCGGCATCGGAGGTCTGCATCTCCCTTGTGCAATTGGGCACGGTCCGCTTGCAGCAGGTAGAGAACAGGGGCGATTCGCTATTATGGGTCCTCAAACCAATGCGATCGATAACAAGACCCAGTGATAGCGAAGCTGTCATCAGGCACCAAATAAGTAAAACCCAATAAAGGTCTGCTAAAGATGGAGTTAACCCATCAGTATCTCCAACCACAGCTCCAAATCATCCTT
>JAJDOJ010000050.1 GCA_022340215.1 Gammaproteobacteria bacterium | reverse complement strand
ATACCAGATTGCGCCGGATTTTCGTTCGTCATCAAGGCGCGACATCAGGCGCATAGTCTAACTATGTCACTGTTGTCGCAACACAGAGGACGGACGAAAAGACAAGCAGGATGGTATGTCATTTGACAGAAATCGCCTTAGCATGAACATCAGACTGATGATGGTGCTACCCGTTGTCCTGTTCGCACTTTCCGCGTGCAGTACCACAAAAGAGAGTTCAGACACCACCACGACCGGCAGCGGGGCGGATAAGACGGCAAGTACGAGAAGAACGAGAATGTAGCGAACGCCTACTTCACGCACCTCTACGTCTACAAGGACCTCAAGGGAACGATCCCGAAGAAGGGCAGCAAGGACAGCGATAAGAAGCGCGTCGGCATCGAAATCCCGATTCCCCAGGACAATGGTCCTGCCGGCGCCGCGGTCCCCAGCCCGCTGAAGGGCGGTCACCTGCACTACACCGGCGATGTCGGCACGATCGTCTTCACCAAGTCCCCGGTACTGGACAATGTGCCCATCGTGCTGACCAACCCCGGCATCTGGGACGCGCTGGGCCTGCCGCTGACCCCCTTCAACGACAAGGTCATGCGTAAGAATACGCTGCAGCTGGTGGAGACCGACATACAGCCCTACCAGGAGGCCTGGGTCGGCCTGGTGGATGCCGATAACGGGGAACCCGTCATCGACAGCCACTCCGGCAATCCGGTCAAATTCGTGGGAACCAACCCCATAGACGTGCCGAACTGCGCGAACTGCCACTCCAACGCCAACGCCAACGGCGACAAGTACACGCTGTACAAGCAGGAAAAGGCGTTCTGGGACGGACTCGGCGCCAGTGACTACATGTCTGACCTGAAGGCAACGTCGGTGTCGATCCTGCAAATTCATGATGCCAAGCACGGCACAAGCTTCATGGCGAAGTACGACCCGAACAGTCGTGCCAAATCCAACCGTCTCGGACGGGATCCGGTACTCTGCCAGCAGTGCCACGCCGATAACGTCATCGCGGTGCTTCAGTCCAAGAGCTACGTCGAGGCCCTGACCGGCGAGCCCGTCGCCGGCGCGCCACCCCTGCCAGCGCTGTCCCAGGCACTGCATCACGCCCACCAGGTCAATCGTCCACTGCCCGACTCGAAGGGCCGCACGGGGGCCTGCGCCGGCTGTCATCCCTCCCATCGACAGAACGGTTCGATGGACGGGTACCCCATCACCGCCGCTGGCAAGAACCACTATGCCTCTTCCGACAACCGGGACACCAAGGGTGGCTGCTTCGCCGGGCGCGACGTACACTCCAATCCTGGCAAAGACAGGGACGTGGACACGCCCGAGCACCTGAACGAGGTGGGTCAGTGGCTGCAGGTGAATGTCTCGAAGATCGGCAACGGGGAGAATGGCAAGGGATTATGGTGCACGAACTGCCACAACCAGTTGTCGCGCGAACTGTATCAGCGGGACAACATTACCCAGGCCTTCAAGCAGGAGGGCGAGACCCTGCGTAACAAGTCCCTGGACGATATCGCCGCGGAAATCGGCGTCAGCCGCGTGGAGCTCGAAACCATGTACCTGGACCCGAAGGTTGTCCTGAATTCCAAGGGACAGGACACCGTCGGGAAATCCGGCATCCTGAAGACCTGGTCCGAGGACAGGCTGGTCCCCGACATCGCCGTGATCGCAATGAAGGGCGACGGTCCGATGGTTAGCAAGGACGAGGACGGCGACATCAACGTGGTGCCGCTATCGGCCAACCCGTCGGTGGACCCGAAGTCACTCAAGTTGCCCAAGGGCGCCACCGGTGCGGCGGCCGTACCTTACAGTGCCGCAACCAACGGCCGCGACTACTGGCTGTCAGCCGGCGCCCCACACTGCGCGGATTGCCATGCAGCGCCATATGTCGAAGGTCAGGGCGGCGTGGCGTTTCCCATCAACCAACCCGGCAAGTACAGCCTGATGCGTTACTCCAAGGGCCATGCCGGTCTCGCCTGCCAGGCCTGCCACCAGTCGATCCACGGGCTCTATCCCGTGACGCCCGACATCGACATGACGACCTACCGGCAGGCACCGCAGTACAATCCCGACGGGAGCCATGGTCCGCTGAAGTGTGCCTCGTGCCATGAAACAAACGACAACGGCGTTCCCCTCATCGGGACCGAGATGACCTGGGAAGGCGAAGCGATTGGTGGCGACTACGATGCCGCGGTGTCCTGGATGCACGCCAGTGCCCCGGACCTCGGAGGCAAGATACCGCCTGCGTCGAACTAGCCGGCACGAAAGCCTGAGCAGTCGAAACCGGGGGGCGCATGTCCCTCCGGTTCTTAGGTCCTCGGGCGGTTTGTCCCGCCCGGGTTCTCACGGACCACCGAAACGGTGAACAGGCTCGGCACGACGAAGACCACGCCCGGCATCCCGCATTTCGGGCGCGAAGCAGTACACCCCCCGCCCCCGGAAAATTCTCGACCATACTGGATTGACTCGACATGAAGTTAGCACCCGCCGTACTGTACGTGTTATTACCCCTTCTGCTGCTCGTCACTGCCCTCGGTAACGCCGCATCCGGCTCCACCTCGCAGGTCCTCGCCATCGTGGGAGACGAGCGGATCACCAGCGACCAGCTGGAGTCCGCCATGGCGAGCGCCCCCTTCGCTACGCAGTTCGCCACCATGGATGTGGACGACCAGGCTGCGCTGCGGGGTGACATGCTGGTCAGACTGGTGAATTCCGAGATTCTTTACCAGGAGGCCCTGCAACAGGGGCTGGACAAGAGTCCCGATTTTCTCCGTGAAATGTCCAACTTCAGGACCGGCCTGCTGTATCAACGCTATCAGTACGCCATGCGCGACACCATCAGGATGCCGCAGGATCAGGAGCGGAAGTTGCGGGAGTCCCTGAAGGAGAATCCCGACGCGCTCTCCGCCGCTCGGGCGAGTTACGTTGCCGGGCACTACGATGCACTCAAGCGCCGGCGTCTAGATGAACTGCGGCGCAAATTCGAGGTGGTCGAAGATACAGAATGGCTCCCAGGGGGCCAACCACCCGAGGCAGTCCTGGTTTCGGGCGACGGGATCGAGATCGTCAACTCCGACTTGCCGGCCGGTGGTACCCCGGAGGAGCGGACCGAGTACCTGCAACAGCTGACCGAGGTACTCCTCATGGCGAGGGCGGCACTCGATGAGGGGATTGACGTTGATGCACAGGTACTCGAATACCGCCGTTCCCTGCTCGCACAGCTCCTGCTCAAGCGCAAGGAACAGGAGTGGATACCCAACCGGGAGACCCTGAGGGACTATTTTCAGCGCCATCCGGATATCGGATACATCCCCGAGCTACGCCAGACCGGGCAGATCGTGGTGTCGACGAGGAAACAGGCCGAAGCCCTGCGCAAACGCATCCAGAACGGCGAGAGCCTGTTCGTTCTGGCAGGCGAATACACCATCGACCCTTACGGCAAAGAACACCTCGGCGACATGGGTTGGCTAAAGGCAGGCTCGGGGATGCCGCAGATCGAGGCCGCGCTGCAGACGCTCGCCGACGGCGAGGTCAGCGAAGTGATCGAAACGCCGAAAGGGTTTCACCTGGTCATGATCGTCACACGCAAGCCGGGCAAGACCCTGCAGTTCTCTGCCATCGAGGACCAGGTCCGCCGCGCCGTGCTTCAGGAAAACATGACCCCGTACATGGCGGAACTGATGACCCGCCACCCGGTCGAGTGGACCATGGCGGACCACGCCGAAGAGTAGTGCGACCGCCCTTCAGACAGACTCCAGGTTTACCGGCGCCCTGTCCAGCAACGGTCGCACCCAGACCTCGAACGCCTCCGAATCGAACATCCCCTCACGCATGAACACAAGGTGGCCGTCGCGATCGATCACCACCGAAAACGGGAGTACGCCCTTCCGGTTGCCCCACTCACGCATGATCACGCCGTCTAGTTTGGGGTCTGCGACCAGGACCGGATAGTTGATTCCGAGGGTACGCGCGACGTTGGACAGTTTGCGGGGCTCGTCCATCCCGACGCTAACGATCTGCAAGCCATGGTTTCCGTAGCGCGATTGGTACTTCACCAACTCGGGGATCTCGATCTGGCAGGGCGTGCACCAGCTGGCCCAAAAGTTCAGTACGATGACACTGCCGTGCCAGTCGTAGAGATTGCGCTCGACTCCCTGCAGGTCTTCAAGCACCAGGGGGGCTAGTTCCCAGGCGTTGTCAATGCCACTGACTTCATGAAAACCTTCCGGTTCGGCCAAGGCCACCGGGTAAGCCAGGGCAGTTCGCACCCCTACCGAGAACACACTGCAGACTAGTAGCGTGCCGCAGCCCGCATAGATCCATCGCGAAACCGGTTTTCTTTCAGAATCCAACATGTTCCCGATCCTTTTGTCGTGAAACATTGCGCTCAATCCCGCAGGCGACGCCCAATTTCGGGTGGCAAGCGTTCAAAGCGGGCATTCCACCGCAGCCCTGCAGGCGATTGTCCGTGACATCCCGCAGTTCGGAAGATCATGTCTGCCGGATACCGAACCGGCCGGTTTTAACGCGAGTTCTGTCCAATGACATGCCACTTTGCTTGACTTTTCATCGGTCCCCTGTGTTGCGACAGCAGTGAAATAGTTCGACTATGCCCCTGTTGTCGCGCCTTGATGGTGAACGTAAATCCCGCGCGATCGGGTCTGTCGTTTTCCGGCAATCGCCTAAACTGATTCAGTCAATAGTGACATTCGGCATTGGCAATCAAGGGTCCCCCAATTCCGTAAATGAAGGCCCGAGTATAACTCGAAGCACATCTGCGCCTACGCCACCGGCCCCAAAAGAATCAATGGCACGATCGATGGGGCAGAAAGCGGATCAATCGAGTCTGACCCCATTGAATATGAATATGACCGGACTCTTCAGACTCACTGGCATCGTTCCCTACATGGCGGTGATATTTCTCAACGCCTTCGTCGATCTCGGCCACAAGATCGTCATCCAGAACACCGTCTTCAAGGTCTACGAGGGGCAGACGCAGATCGTCCTTACCGCGATCGTCAACGGACTGATCCTGCTTCCGTTCATATTGCTGTTCAGCCCCGCGGGCTTCCTTTCGGACCGATTCGCCAAACCCAGCGTGATGCGGGCCAGCGCCTGGGCAGCGCTTGGTGTCACCCTGGCGATCACGATCTGTTACTACCTCGGATGGTTCCACGCCGCCTTCGCCATGACCTTTCTGCTCGCGATCCAGAGCGCAATCTATTCCCCGGCGAAGTATGGATATATCAAGGAGCTGGCCGGTCAGGACCAGCTGGCGGCGGCAAACGCGCTCGTACAGGCAACGACAACCGTAGCCATACTCTCGGGTGTTTTCTTCTATTCCGTCCTGTTCGAGCGGCGCCTGACCGGCGTGTCGATCGCAGGCGAAGCCGAGCTGTTACGCGTGATCGCACCGATCGGGTGGGTACTGGTCGCGAGTTCGCTGACCGAGGTCTATTTCGCCTATCGCCTACAGCATCGCGAGGCCGCGGATACCGGTCGCCGTTTCGCTTTCTCACACTATATCACCGGACGTTACCTGGCCAACAACCTAAGGGCCATCACCTCGAACCGGGTCATCTGGCTCTCCATCGTCGGCCTGTCGGTCTTCTGGGCCATCGCGCAGGTCGTGCTGGCGTCGTTCCCGGCATTCGCAAAAGAGACCCTGGCCGAAACCAATACGGTCGTCGTTCAGGGCCTGCTGGCCTGCGCGGGGGTAGGGATCGTGATCGGCTCGACGATCGCCGGCAGGGTGTCCCGGAACTACATCGAGACCGGACTGATCCCGCTCGGCGCCATCGGCATCGTCGCCTCCCTGCTTCTCATGCCGCATCTGGAAGATACGACCGCGCTGTCGGGGGTCTTCCTGACCCTAGGGGTCGCCGGCGGCCTGTTCATCGTTCCACTCAACGCCCTGATCCAGTTTCACGCCCGCAACGCCGAACGCGCGACGGTGCTGGCCGGGAACAACTGGGTACAGAACGTCGTGATGCTGTCGTTCCTCGGCCTCACGGTTGCGTTCAGCGCCTGGGGGCTCGACAGCGTCGGCCTGTTTCACGTTCTGACCATCGTTGCGCTGGCCGGAGCTATTTACACCATCCATCAGCTTCCCCAGTCGCTGGTCCGGTTCGTACTGGCGACACTGGTGCGGGGGCGCTACCGCGTCCGGGTGCTGGGCTTCGATCACTTGCCCCAGCAGGGCGCGGTGCTGATGCTCGGTAATCACATCAGCTGGCTGGACTGGGCGATGGTGCAGATCGCCTCACCGCGACCCGTGCGGTTCGTCATGCACCGGGAGATCTACGCACGCTGGTACCTGAAGTGGTTCATGGACTTCTTCGGTGTCGTGCCTATCTCCGGCGGAAGAAGCCGGGAGGCCCTGAGGACCATCAACGCCCTGCTGTGCAACGGCGAGGTCGTCTGCCTGTTCCCCGAAGGCTCGATCAGTCGCAACGGTCAGCTCGGGACCTTTCAACGCGGCTTCGAGAAGGCGGTCGATGGAGCCAAGGGCGTTATCCTGCCTTTCTATCTACAGGGTCTCTGGGGCAGCCGGTTCTCGCGATCCGGCGAGCGCCTGCAACGCAACACGGGCAGGGGAATCAAGCGCGACGTGATCGTGACCTTCGGTTTACCGATGCCGCTCGACAGTACGGCCGAGTCGGTCAAGCAGCGCGTCTTCGACCTGTCCATCGATGCCTGGGGTGAATTTTCGCGTCACCTCGACAGCCTTCCTCGGGCCTGGATCCGGACGGCAAAGCGGCAGGGTCGCGACGCAGGCATCGTGGACAGCGGCGGCGAGACCCTGTCGAACCGCAAGGCACTGACCGCCGCCATCGCCTTCTCACGGCTGATCGGGCGCCGCAGCCCGGAACACAACATCGGCCTGCTGCTGCCGAGCAGCGCTGCGGGCATCATCACCAACATGGCGGTCCTGCTCCGGGGCGGAACGGTGGTCAATCTCAACTATACCGCCGACGCATCCGCATTGCGCTCGGCTATCGATCGCGCCGGCATCGCCAGCGTCTACACCTCGAAACGGTTCCTGTCCAAACTCGGGAGTAGGGGACTGGACCCGGGAAAGGCACTGGGTAGCGCGAGGATCTATCACCTCGAGGACCTCCGGGAGGAGATTTCCGGAACCTCCAAGCTCCTCCTCTATCTTCTGGTCATAGCGCTTCCCGTCCGCCTCCTTCAGATGCTGTTTGCGCAGCGGGCGTCCGTGGAGAGTACCGCCGCCATCCTGTTCTCCAGCGGCAGCGAGGGTGCGCCGAAGGGCGTTATGCTCAGCCACCGGAACATCATGTCCAACATCGCACAGGTCAGTGCGGTCCTCGACACCCGGGACGACGATGTCGTCATGGGGATCCTGCCGATGTTCCACGCCTTCGGCATGACCGTGACCAGCTTCATGCCGCTGATCGAGGGACTGCCGGTCGTGTGTCACCCGGACCCGACCGACGCGGTCGGCGTGGCGAAGGCGGTCGCGCGCAACAAGGCCACGATCCTTTGCGGCACCTCGACCTTCCTGCGTCTGTACACCAGGAACCGACGGGTACAACCCGCGATGTTCGGCACACTTCGGGTCGTGGTCGCCGGGGCGGAGCGGCTGAGCCCGGACGTGCGCGAGGCCTTCTCGCTCAGGTTCAGCAAGCCAGTCCTCGAGGGGTACGGTGCGACCGAGACCGCGCCGGTGGCGAGTGTCAACATCCCGGACCGGCTCGATCGGACCCACATGCAGGTCCAGCACGGCGCGAAGCAGGGTACGGTGGGCCTGCCGCTTCCCGGCAGCAGCTTCCGGATCGTCGATCCGGAGACGCTGGACGAGCTGCCGGCGGAATCGGACGGCATGATCCTCATCGGGGGCCCTCAGGTGATGAAAGGCTACCTCGCCGACGAAGTGCGGACTGCCGAGGCGCTGGTCGAACTCGATGGCGTCACCTGGTACAAGACCGGCGACAAGGGTCATGTGGATGCTGACGGATTTCTCACCATTGTCGACCGATACTCGCGTTTCGCGAAGATCGGCGGCGAGATGATCAGCCTGGGGGCAGTGGAGGAGCAGGTCCGGCGCCTGGCTGGGCTGGAGGGCGAAGACCTTGTGGCGGTCAATCTGCCGGACGGCAGGAAGGGCGAGAAGGTCGTGTTGATGGTGACGGGGAACACAGTCCCCGGCGAGGTCAGGGAACGGTTGATCGCCGGCGGCTGCAATCCCCTGATGATACCGGCCGGGATCCATGGCGTGGAGTCCATACCGAAACTCGGGTCGGGCAAGACGGATTTCGCTGCCGCCAAAGGCGCTGCCGAGGGTCTCGAATCCTCCTGACCGTCACACCGCAAAGCGGCCAACCACACGCTACATCGAACGCACCTCGATGGCGCTGG
>JAJDOJ010000049.1 GCA_022340215.1 Gammaproteobacteria bacterium | reverse complement strand
GGCTTTCCCTTCAAACACCGCTTCGGTCCGGCTCGAGACGCCGAGCTTGTCGTAAATATTCCGTAGATGCCATTTGGTGGTCCCCAGGGTGATGGACAGAACTCTGGCGATTTCTTTGTTGCTGAGGCCGTTGGCCACCAGCGTCAGGATTTCGGTTTCCTTGCCGCTCAGATTCTGGGTTTGGGTAGGCGGGATCGCTGGTGTGCTGCGCTGTCCCCCAAGGCTCATCTGCGCATCGAACGCATCAGAGAATGCTTGCCTGGTTGCCGGAGTCTTCCGCACGGAGGAGTGTAAAACTCCTCCTTAAATATTGAAATATTGAGTGCGGTGCGTCCAACAGGGGTGGGAAGGCAGGTAGTTGCTACTGGGCCAGATAGCCTCCGTCGATAGGGTAATAGCCACCGGTGGCGAAAGAGGCCTGGTCGGAGCTCAGCCACAGGACCAGCTCGGCGACTTCCCGCGGTTGGCCGATTCGACCCAAGGGTGTCATGGCCACCAGGGCAGCCTCGCCCTCTGGGGCCTGGGCAGCGCAATCCCGTGTGATGAGCGGGGTTTGAATCACGCCCGGGCCCACGGCGTTGATCCGGATACCATGGGGCGCGTACTCGATTGCGGCGGTCTTGGTGAGACCCGCCACGGCGTGTTTAGATGCCACATAGGGGCTGCAGCCGGGGGTTGCAACGGCGCCGCAGATCGAAGAGGTGTTCACGATGGCGCCGCCGCCGTTTTGCACCATGTACTCGATCTCGTACTTCATGCAGTAGAACACGCTGTCCAGGTTGACACCCATTAGCTTTCGCCAGTTTTCCGAGGATTGCTCGGCCAGGGGCCGTAGCTCACCCATGATGCCGGCGTTGTTGAACCCGATATCGAGCTGGCCGTAGGATGCGATTACGGCCTCGACCATCGCCTGACACTCCTCGGGCCGTGATACATCGACTCGGCGGAAAACCACCTCGTTCCCCAGGGACTGCAGGGTAGCCGCAAGCGCTTCGCCGCCTTCCGTGTCGATATCCGCTAGCATCAGCTTGGCGCCGTGGTGCGCGAATAACTCAGCGGTGGCCTTGCCGATGCCCGATGCGGCCCCCGTTATTAATGCAACTTTTCCTGTGAGATCTTTAGACATCTGGCGTTTCCCCGTGTTTGCTCCGGAATAGGTCGCCCCGAAGCCATGCGAAGAGCCGTGTAGGTCTTGCTGTTCGAGGCGGCAACCACGCTATCACGCCTGTATGGAGCACAGGACCTTTCCATGGGAGGGGCGGGGGAGGGTGGGGTCAATCGCGCTGTGGCATTAGATCGCAGCCTCCAGAAATTGTTCCCGGGTCGCCGAAATGTCATCTAAGATTACAGTTGGTGGACATCCGTGAAGTCCTTGAGGAGCTCAAGGTGCCGGCGGAGAGTGATCGAGGGGCGAGAGAACAAAGAGCATTGTCATGACGGGCAATCATCCTAAATACGTAAACGCTTATAAGTATCAAATCGTTATAGTATATGGAGGGTAGGTGATGCTATTCGGAATTTTTCTCGATCGACCCTGGTACTGGCTGCTGCCGGCGCTGATGGCAAGTTTCGCCACGCCCGTGTTTCCGGCCGAGTTCAAGGTTGGCCCTGTCAGCGGGCTGGTGGATTTCTCCCTCGCCTACGGGGTGCTCTTCCGGCTTCAGGATCGGGACGACCGCATCATCGCCCCCGCTAACCGTAAGGGTGGGAAAGCCACTTCCGCGAACCTGGACGATGGCACGCTGAACTACGGCAAGGGCATTGTGTTCAATCAGGTCAGAGGCGACGCGGAGTTGACCCTGTCCTGGCGCGATTTTGGGCTCTTCCTGCGCGGTGCTGGGTTCTACGATTTCGAAACCGAGAAGGGTGACCGCGACCATCGCCCGTTGAGCAGTACGGCCAAGGAACTGGTGGGCAGTGACATTGATCTTTTGGATAGCTATATCCGCTTCCGTACGCCTCCGGACAGTAGGCTGGCGCCGATCAATGTGCGGCTGGGACGCCAGGTGGTCAGCTGGGGCGAAAGCGGCTTTGGCAACGGCATCAACATCATCAACGCCTTGGACGGTGCGGTCGCGCCTCAGCCGACAACGCGGCCGAAGGACATACAACGCCCCCAGGGAATGCTGTGGGGGGTCCTGCAGATCAATGAGCTGCTTGCCGTCGAGGGATTCTATCAGTACGAGTGGAAGAAAACGCTGCCACCTCCCTGGGGTTCGTTCTTCTCGACCTCCGATCCGGGATCACCCGGTAGCCGATTCATTCAGACCGCTTACGGCAAACTGTCGGATTTGGGTACCGATCTGGATGCGTTCTACGGTCTGCCGCCGGGCACCCTGGGCTTCGATCCCCGTTATCAACAGATTACTCGGATCGATAGTGACGATCCCAAGGACGGCGGACAGTTCGGGTTCAGTGTCCAGGGCTTCGTGCCCCGCTGGAACGACATGTCGATCGGCGCCTATTTCGCCAACTATCACAGCCGCCTGCCGGTGGTGAACTCCATTTCGCCGGGTGAGGAGGCTTTCGAGAATGCCACGTTCGAGGCCGCCCTGGAAACAGCACAGGCGCTGCTGCAAAAGCCTGGCGTCACCCCGCAGGCCGCCGTTACCGCCGGCATCGGCCAGGCCATCAACCAGTACATTCAGCAGGAAGAGTATTTCCTCGAGTACCCGGAGAATATTCAGATGCTGGGCGTGAGCTTCAACACCAGCTTGCTCAGCACCGGAACCAATGTGTTCGGCGAATTTTCCTATACCCTAGGCACGCCGCTGCAGATCGACTCACTTCAGGTACTCTGGGCTGGGTCATCGGGGATGGAGGTCGCTCCGGAGTTGAGGGAAAATCTGTTCACGAAAGGCGAGTCCATCACTCCCGATACCGTGACCAAGGGCTTCATCGAGCGGGACAAGAGCCAGCTCTCGCTGGGATTTTCTCAATTGTTCGGGCCACGTTTCAGGGCCTCACAGACACTGGTATTCGGTGAGGCCGCCTATATTCACATCCACAACATGCCGAGCAAAGACAAGCTTCCCCTGCAAGCCGAAGGGGTCACGGCGACCAACAACCCCGAATACTCGGAACCCGGTGGGCCCCAGGCGGGAATACCCCCTGTGAAGAACAAGCACTTAGGGGACGCCGACTCCTGGGGCTATCGGCTCGGCGGCCAGCTTACCTACACGGGTTTGCTCGGCGGGCTCAATCTGACGCCGCGCCTGGTGTGGACCCACGACGTCAACGGCAATACACCCGGTCCCTTGGGGAATTTTACCGAAGGCAAGAAATCCATCACTATCGGGTTGGGGGGACAGTACCTGAACCAGAGTCTGACCGCCAATATCAGCTACACCAATTTCTTTGGCGCAGGCAAATATAATCTGTTGAACGACAGGGATTTCTTGAGCTTCAATGTTCGGTTTATCTTCTGACGCGGAGAGTGCAGCCATGGGTTGTCGAGAATCGAAGCTACAGGGATGGGCGCTGGTATTGGTACCGGTGCTGATGTGGACCGCGACACTGGCCGTTGCCGCCGTGTCGCCCCAGGAGGCCGCCAAGCTCGGCGGCCCGGAGCTGACCCCGGTAGGGGCAGTGCGGGCCGGTAATGCCGAGGGCACCATTCCACCCTGGACCGGGGGGCTCACCACGGCGGTGCCGGGTTTCGAGCCCGGGGATCGCCATCCGGACCCGTTCGGGGACGATCCGGTGCGCTATACCATCACCGCCGCGAACCTGGATCACTACGCGGACAAGCTGAGCGAAGGTCAGAAGAGGCGGCTGCGGACTTATCCGGACAGTTGGCGGATGAACGTCTACCCGACCCGGCGTAGCGCCGCCTACCCCCAGTTCGTCTACGACGCGCTCAAGGCCAACGCGACCCGCGCCGAGCTCATCACCCAGGGCAAGGGTGGCGTGCGCAACAGCGACGTCAGCTCACCTTTTCCGATCCCCCGGAGCGGCCTGGAGGTGATCTGGAACCACAACCTGCGCTGGCGCGGCATTCACGTTGTCCGTTACAGCGCATTGGCGCCGGTCACGCGTCTGGGAAACTACCGCCGCGTCGCTAAACTCGAGGAGTTCGGGTCGGCCTATGCCTTTCCCGGAACCAGTGAGACAAAGCAGAAATACAGCTTCTTGTTCGCGGCAGTCAAGGGAAAATACCTGACCCCCGGGTCGGTTGCAGGCAACGGGGCCCTGGCCCTGGAGCCACTTGACTACTCCGGCCATGAGCGGGTGACCTGGAACTACAATGACACCTTGAAGCGCATCTTCCGCAACCCGACAATTGCCTATCAGTTCCCCGCGCCCGAAACCGACGCCCTGCGAACCATCGACGATTTCTGGCTGTTCAATGGCGCCACCGACCGTTTCGAGTGGAATTTGCTGGGGAAGCGAGAGATGTTCATTCCTTACAACGCCTACCGGCTGCATAGCGGTCAGGTGGATGAAAACGATATCCTTGGCCGTCACCATATCGACCCGGAGCTGACCCGCTACGAGTTGCACCGGGTCTGGGTGGTGGAGGCGGTGTTGAAACCGGGCGCGCGGCACATTTACTCGAGACGGGTTTTCTACATCGACGAAGACAGTTGGCAGGCGATGGTCGCCGATGTTTATGATCTCGACGGGCAGCTCTGGCGCCTCCAGGAGTCCCACACGCTGAACTTTTACGAGGTACCGGTGGTGTTCGATACCCTGCAGGTGTTCCAGGATTTCAAGGCCCGCCGTTACCTGGTAGAGGGGTTGGACAATCACCGTCAGTCCGCCCGGTTCTACGACGAACTGGAAGGGCGCAATTTCAGCCCCATTTCCTTGAAGTACTACGTGCGCTAAGCGGGAGGCTGGAGAGTGCCGACATCGTCTTTCGGCATTAGATGAATAAAATACGTCATCATATGACATGAATAAGTCGATTTGACGCGCTATGATGCTGACCCCTGCACACTCGCTAGTGTGCCTGTGCAGGGGTTCGTATTGAGGGAGGTCGTGGGTTTCACTACCACCTCTCTACGAGGCTATGGGATGGGGCTGAAGGGGAAACCAGTAAATGCAGGGTATCATCGAGAATTTTAGGCTAGCGCTCTCCGAGCTGCGTTTCATCGGCCGAGATCTGCATCGTCCGGAGAGTGTCATCGCCGAGCGCGACGGGACCCTGTGGGTTTCCGACAGCCGGGGTATCGTGACGAGGATCGACACCGATGGAGAGCAGACGGTGCTGGGTAATGCCGGCCACGAGCCCAATGGGCTGGCGATGGACGCCTTGGGTAACCTGTACAATGCCAATATCGGCGACGGCCGGGTCTACAAAATGGGCCGCGACGGTTCCAGTGAGGTCATCCTGGACCAGATTGACGGTCAACCTCTCGGGGCACCCAACTTTGTCTTCATCGACAGCCGGGATCGTCTTTGGGTTTCCATTTCGTCGCGGCGGCCCAACTGGTTCGAAGCTAGCCGTGATCCCCAGCCGGACGGCTATATCATTCTCATCGACGATAAAGGACCTCGGGTCGTCACCGACGGGATCTATTTTACCAACGAGATCCGCCTGGATGCCGAAGAGCGGTATCTGTACGTAGCGGAAACCATGAAGTGTCGGATCTTGCGGTTTCCCGTGCGCGGCGACGGTAGCCTCGGGGAGAGGGAAGTGTTCGGCCCCGAAACGTTGGGCTTCGGTGCCTACATCGATGGTTTCGCCTTCGATGCCGAGGGCAATATCTGGCTGACCACCGTGCTTCGCAACGGTTTGATGATCATCGATACCGAGGGCAAGGCTCACAGCGTGTTTGAGGACCCGGTGGACGCGGCTCTCGAACACGCCATAGCCAAGCTGGAAACTGGCGCACTGGTTCCCGAGGACATGTACGCCTGCGCCGGCCCGAGGTTGCAGTTGCCCGCCAGCGTGACGTTCGCCGGAGAGGACCTGCGCACTGTGTACATGGGCTCTCTGGGGATGCCCCATCTGGCGAGCTTTCGCTCGCCAGTGCCGGGTCTGCCCATGCGGCACTGGCGGTAAGCGTTGTTGGTTTCTTGGTAAGTTCCATTGATCGCGGCTCGAAAAGGGATCGAGCGCAAGGTCTGAAACGGCAAGGTCTGTTTCGGGAATGGATCAGTTCACGACCTGCCAGGCCGGCGGCTGCCAGACATTGTCGATGATTTTCTGATCCGGCTGATAGGCGCGGAAAATCACCCAGAAACGTCCTTCCGGTGCAGGCAGCCAGTTGACACCGTCTTCCTCCGGTTTTTTGTGGGACAGAATGATGGTCAGTCCGCCATCCGCGTCGCGGATCAGGCCGGGCGTCCGATCGCCGAAGGAATAGCGGTTGATTATACTCGCGTGCTAGCGCGCACGAATTCGATATATTCGGCCAGGGAGCCCTGCGCATCGATGTCGAGTACCAGGAACTCCATTAGTTCGTATGGATGGAGTTGCTGCAACCGCGCCTGCAGTTGCGCGACTCCCTCGGCCGACACCTTCATCATGAGGGTAACCTCGTCGTCCTCGCACACTTCGCCTTTCCAGCGATAGACACTCCGTATGGGGTACATGTTGACACAGGCCGCGACCTGCTCGGTCACCAGCGTGGTGGCAATGGTCTTCGCGTGCTCGGGTGGGACGTTGGTCACGGCGATCTTCATGGTCTTCATGGTCATGCTCTCATTGGTTGTCCAGCCGGCGGCAGATCGCTTTCATCTGAACGCCGTCGTGGTGATGCTCCACGGTGAGTGAATCGTTCTTGAACCTGGATGCGGCGAATAGCCGCTCGACGGCCGCGCGGTCCCGGTAACGGAGCTTCCAGTGCAGAATATGTTGCAGATAGGTGCGATCGGGGTGGTCGGGCCGGAGCTGACCCAGAACGACCGCGCCATCGGGACGCAGTCGCTCGTGGATCCAGTCGAGCAGGCTGACGGCGTCGTCATCATCCTCGTAGCGATTGAGCACATCGGCACCGATAATGACTTTCTGGCGATGCAGGAACGTGTTGTCACGGCCGCGCCCGAGGGTCAGCGTATTACTATGCACCAGGGATATGCGCACCTGCCCGGTGTGCTCCTGCAAGCGCTGCACCGTGTCCTGCAGCGTGTGTGGGTCCATCTCCAGGCAGGTCACGTCGAGGGCGCGCGGGTGGTCGTGCAGCGCCAGCAGGTCTCGGGAGTTGCCGTTCGCGAGGTACGCAACCGGCACTGGCGTGCGCCCCTGCCAGGTCTCGGTGAGTTCGTTCAACGACTGCAGGAGCCATGCACCGCGCCGACACAGCGCGCGGAAGATCGGCCGCGCCAGCACCCAGCGATCGACTGCGGTTCCGAACGCTCCATGGCCGACCGGTCCGGCGTCGTGCAGCAGATCGAGCAGATGACCGTCGCCGGCGTAGCCGTACGGCTTGTTGTACGCATGGTCGTTGATACGACTCGCCATCAGGTATGGAAACGTCAGTCGAAATACGTGCCCGCAGATGATTTCGGCCTGCTCGGGATAGTCTGCGCTGGCCCGGGTGAGCAGTGCGTGCAGGCGATCACAAGCGGACGCGACCCGGTCGTTCAAGTCCGTGTGCGCCGACGCCGCGGCCGAGACCGAGCGAGCCTGCCGGGCTTCCTCGGCCAATTCGGCACAGACGCCGTCCAGCTCATCGAGGATCGCGCTCGGGCACTCCGTGATCGCTGCAAAGCTGACCTGACCACGGTCCCCGGCGCGGGCGGAGTGCGACCTGGAGGCGACCTGGGAGGCGGTCCGCAGTCGCCCGGATATGAGCGTGGCCAGGGATACGTAGAAGCGAGTCGCGAAGCCGGGGACCGAGGCCAGGAGAGTCTGCAGGTGCGCCGAATCGATGACGTCGACGCCGAGCTCGGTGTGGGCTATCACTGACGCACTCGCCGGGGAACGGTCCAGAAACGCCATCTCGCCGAGAAGCGACCCGGGCCCCAGATGCGCGATGGCCATGCCGTTGACCTCGACCCGCGCCACGCCGGAACATATGGTGTACAGCGCCCGAGCGCTGTCGTCGCCCTGCTGGATCACCTCGGTGCCCTGGGCGAATGTCACCCGGCGCGAGGACTCGATCATGAGCGCCTGATCGTCGATGGTGAGAAACTTGAGTGCCTCGCTCATGGCGGCGTCTGCGTCTCGCTGGTCAGGGCGGCTCGGTCACCGGTGCAAAATCGCGCAGCAATCGCGCGTACACGTCGGGGGAGCGCCGCAGTCGCTGCGCGTCCACAATCGCGAAGCTGGTAAACTTGCCCTTGATTTGCCGTGCCCATTCGACGCTGTTCATGGAGCTAGCATCGACGACATAAATCTGCTGCTCGGGTGTAAAGATATTCATCAAGATGACGATGAACTTGGGCCGCGATGCGTGCTGAACGCGCTGGAATACAAGCGGCAGATCGCCGCTGTATAGCTCGATGACCAGACAGGTCATCTCCAGGCGGAGATAGGCATCCAGCTCCAGCGCGAGCTGCGCGGTGGTGATACCGAGCCGGGCGTTGTACCCCGACACGATGACGTAGCTGGGATAGGTGACATCCATGCCGTAGTGCTCGGTGAGCCACGCGCAACAAAGCGTGACGGCCGGCGCCATGACCTCGAAGCGATAATCGCGGCCGGACAAGGATAGAAACGCCAGCAGATCGTAGACCTCGGGGTTACCCTCCACGACCACGGTCACATCGTAGTGCCCTTCTACATGCAACAGCGCCAGGCGCTGGTCGATTCGCTCGATATTGACCGGGTACGTCTGCCAGTCGTAGTCGAGGACGATGACCTGGCCCTGGAACGGCAGGTGTTCGATGATCTCGTAGACAAAGTCGAACGTGACCACGAGCCTGGCCCGGCCGATCAGATCGGCCGCGCGCCGGGTCAGCAGGGAGCGATTGGGGCCGATACCGATGATATGCACCGCTTGTCTGGGCAATGTATCCTGGCCAGCCTGCAAGACCTGATATTCCTGCGCGCGCTGCAACACGGCGCGACGACGCAGGAAGCCGTGCGGAAAGATGGCCAGCACGCGCGAACTGACGGGATGCTCGGTGTCCGTCCATCCCGCGGCGTCCGACAGAAGTCTGGGCTGCATGGCCTCGACCTCGACGATTTCCATGCGCGCATAGCGCCGGCAGAAGTCGCGCAGCCAGAGCAAGGTCAACTGGTCGGCGTTATCCAGCAAGATCGTCTTCTTGTAACGAATCAAGGTGGCGAGGAACGCTTCGAGCTCGTGCGGAGGAATGTGCCCCGGGTCGGACAGCAAGGCATAGCCATCGGCCAGCGCCAGCAGTTTGATGGTCGTGTCGCCGAACGGGATCGACAGTTGATCGTAGATCGCCTTGCTGGCCTGCAGGACGGACGGCTCGAGCGAGTTTATGACGGTACCGGCGGTCATGAAGTCTTGAACGCCCGGCGTTCAAGCTCTGCGATATCGTCCATGGGAGAACGCAGGCGAGCGAGAACAGTTTCCTTGAGCTCGTATCCGTAGCCATCGACTCCGATTGCGATCTTCATTGAGTCAATCTCCCGTGTCGACACAAGCCGCTGTGGATGGTGTCAGTGTACAGATCGACGCGGTGATATACAATTGATTAGGACTTACGCATTGACGAATATGGCAAACTCATGGTAGAGGTCAGCGTTTTGAGTCACGCTTAGTAAGATGATCAGAACAACCACACGCCCCCCGACAGGGCATTGTACCTTACCGATCTCCTCAGTCATAACTTCTCTGTCTGATCGTCGCACAAAACTGCCCGCGGCTGATAGTTGAACCAGCCGGTGAAATACCACTCAACCCTGTGATCTGAGCTATGAGTCAAGCGGCTCGGCGATCATCGTCCTGCTCGTCGTTGTCGACGCCTATGAAGTAGCGGCGTATCTTCGCTATGAGGCTGTTTGGCGGGAGATTGAGGAGTTGTCTGACCACGAGAGGGGCCAGCACTTGTCGGACGGTTTTTTCCGAGGGCAGGGCGCGTGAGCGGGTGCGCAGATAGAGCGTATGGTGTTGCCAGACCTCGGTGCTGAAGCGCAGGGCGAT
>JAJDOJ010000048.1 GCA_022340215.1 Gammaproteobacteria bacterium | reverse complement strand
CCCCCGATGAAGCCGTCTTTGCCCATGGGATATGGCAGCACATCGTCTGGGTGGGACTGCGCATCGGCGGCTTGTCGCTGGGGGCGCAGGCCTGGGCCTGGGAGCGGGGTCGGAAAACTGGCAGACGGTGGTGCTCACGGTCCTCACCCTTTCTCAGTTGGCGCACGCGATGGCCATACGTTTCGAGCGGGATTCGCTGTTCCACATCGGATCGGCCCGCAACCCGGCCCTGCTCGGGGTCATTGTTCTCACGCTGGGGCTGCAGATGGCGGCGGTCTACACCCCCTTCCTCCAGGGCGTACTCCATACCTCCACTCTGACGTTTGAGGAACTCGCTGTCTGCGCATGACCTTGCCCTGGGTCGTCCTGGTCGCCGTGGAGCTGGAGAAGTGGGCCGTCCGGCGAGGCTGGCTCTACGTCGATCACGCAGTTTCCCCGGTCTGAAACCGTCCATTTCCCAGAGTACACGCAGTCGGTAGACTCATCACGAGTACGGACCGATCGCAACAGAAAAATCGAACCCGGCACCTTGAATGCGAAAGCGGGTACGAGCCTGCGCTGCGTGATCGTACCGGCCCTGGCCCTGAATGCGCACCTTGCTCGAGTCCCGAAACGGTATGGTTGCTCAAGTCGATTTGGGGTCCGTGGGCCTGGAGAGGGGCGTTCGAGTCGAATCGAGGCTGGTAACGCGTCGGCCGGCGATCGACTTCGACACTGACGCACTTATGCGGCTCTCCGCAGAACCTGAACTCCATGCGATCGCCCGTCGCTTCGGTCTTTGCGAGTACTGGCGAGCGATTCATGGTGCAGCGTATCAGCGAGATGTTACCGACTCTCGAAGACCCGGCCCTGGTGGCGGACGCCGGAGTCTTCCTGGAGCAGGAGAGCAATCACATCTCCGCGCACGAACCCCTCAACGTGCTGCTCCTGGAACGTATCTACCACCGAAGTGGCGCCCTCCGGCGTTGCTCCCGCATGTATGCGGTGCCGGGCGGTTGCCCATCAAGGCCGCTCTCGCCGTGTGCGCCGCGTTCGAGCACATCGCTGACTGTACCTTTGCGGCCTACCTCGAGGAATACTATGCGCGAGGCTGGCGCTATGCCTGTCTCCTCGGCTACCCCTCCATACCGGTTTTCTGGTCAGATGTCAGCTGAACAGGCATGAATCTGCTTCGATCCACGTGCGAAAGCGGCTGCACCATGTGCAACGTTCAGGATTTGGGGGTTTTTAGTCTGGAGTCAAACAGCGGCAAATAGCAGCAGGTTTCAGGCGGCACATACATTCGGGACGGGAACACCCTTTCTCTGGCACGGCGGAGAGGAACTGTCCCATCGATACGCCGCCTTCGATGTGATGCGGGCCAGCGGGGCCGGTTGGATCCATCGCTTCATTGGATTCGGATTTCTCGGGCTACAGGCCGTCGTCCTCCTGATTCCCGCGCTCGCCAGCTTACATGTTTTCACTCGTGGCCGGGTACGCCCCGCACCCCTCGCGACGTCTAGGATTCGGTCCCGCCCTGGTGCTCAGGGTGGCATTCCGCGGGTTGCGATTCCTGCGGCCGGGCTTTCACCCCGGCCGGGAGCGCTACACCTTTCTGAACGATGGAACGGTTGTCGCAACACCGAGGACGGACGAAAAGACAAACAGGATGGTATGTCATTTGACAGAAATCGCCTAACGTCCGGCTCCCGTGACGTACCGGCACAACAGCGACCGGGGTAAAGTCCTGCCGGCAGGCACCTGTTGTGCAGCAGGAATCGTCTTGGCGCGATGGGAGAGCGGCGATGGACCTTTTTCGACGGCGAAGCGGGTGGAGGGGGGAATCCTGCCTGGGAATTGTGGAATGGCGACGAGCCGGTCAAACGTTCGTCCTGCTGTCGATAGCGCCCATCGACAGATCATGCAGTGTCGCTCTCAGGATCTCCCTGAACACCTCCTCCGCCGGGGTATCCCTGCCCTTTCGAGCGGCTGAGAAGAACCGCACCAGCGACTTGCGCTGGCTTGCGGTGAGGTCCTGGGCGAAGCTGGCGGGTTCCACGTGCTTTTCCGATACCCGATTCGGCGCATCCTCGTCAGCCCCCTGACGGCCGTGGGACCAGTTCATCGCCCGAGCGCAATAGAGCAGGATCCGATCGAGCAGGACGAACAGGAACCCGTCGCGGGTCACGGGACCCACCGTGACGCGAACGCCGCCCAGCATGCGGTGAATATCCGTCCTGGCGAGAGCCGAACCGCCGAGCCAGCCCGTGACTCCGCCGCCGGCAGCACCGAGCAGCGCAAAGGATCCGTGCGTGAGACCCGCGGTCGTGGCGTCCAGCAACCCGCCGGCGATCCCTCCGGCCGCGGCACCCGCCAGCGCGAGCTGCACCTTGCTGAGTCCGAGGCCATGGCGGACCTCATCCGAGAACAGGTCCTCCATCAGCAGCGAACCAGGCGGCGTGTTCCAGACCTTGTGACGGAAGTGTGCGCGGATCTCCTGCTGGGCGTCTTTCTCGAACCGTCGTATCCCTTCCTCAAGACGCTTGACGAGCTGGGCCTTGACCCGTTTTTCCCCGGTTCGGGTGCTGATCTTTTCCGGATTGACCCGTTTCGACACCCGGTATTCCAGAACGGTCCGGAAGAGTTCGATGATCGTCTCCACGGTCTGCTCGATGCGATTGTCCCAGTCCGTCTCGAAGGTGCTGATCGCCTCCTTGAACCGGGGTTCCCAGCCCTGTTCGATACTCTTCAATGCGTTGAGCAGGTCGATGCGCTCGGCGTAGGTGGCCCGGTGGGCATTGAACTCTCGCACCGAATTGAAGGACATCCTCAATTCGCTGTCCCACTGTGACAGGTAGTTCTCCCGATTCGTCAGGTTGTTGAGGATCGCCATTCGGGGGCGCCGGGTGAGTCTCAGCAGTTCGATCTCGTCGCGGTCCTTCTGGCGGATGCGCGTCGAACCGTCGACGACCAGGATGATCCCCGCGCCCTGGGATACGGGACGGAGCAATTCGCAGTCATGGACGTACAACGCGTTCGATTCGTGGGCTTCAATGAAGACCGCGGCCACGTTCTCCTCGTCCTTGTGCGCCTTGAACCACTCCAGCAGATTGCCCGGGTTCTGGAACCCGGGTGTGTCGATGAACTCGATCACGGTGCGTCCATCGATGATGACCGGATAGTGGTCGGACCGAGTCGTGGTACCGGGGACGTTACCGATATCGATGCTGTCGTTTTCGGTCAGCGTCGCGACCACAGAGGACTTCCCGGCGTTCGGGTGACCCATGATCGCCAGTTGCAGAGGTGTCGTGTCCATCAGGCGTCTTCCCGCGCCAACGGGGTTAGTGAAACAAGGTGGAGATAGGGGTCGGCGAGCTGGTCGACCTTTTGCCTCCATTGAGTGAACTGCCGCCCGGTGACCGGCGGTAGCGGATCGGAATCCGTCACCTCGCCCACCAGGGCCAGCGTGATGTCCGCCTCCGCGCCGGCCGCTGTTCTGAGGTCCTTCAGGAAATGCAGGTGTTCGGTGATCGGGGGCTGCGAGCCATCGTCGACCACTATCACCCTCGGCGGTGGCGACAGCCATTGCCAGTTTGCCACGGTCCCGCTGACCTCGCGGTTCTTCGCGGGGTTTGTCCCGAAGGTCCGACGCGCCGCGACATGCCAGCCGGTATGATTGTCGACCAGCGCCAGCAACCGCGGATCGTCAGCATCGTCCAGCACGTCCTGCACGTCGACATGCAGGATCATCAGGCAGTCGTCGGCGCCCATCTTCCCCGAGGGCGATCCCCGTTGGGGCGGGTGGCGCTCCACCTCCACGGTCCGAGGGATCGCCATCTCCGGTCCCTGGCGGCTCGTCCTGTCGGATGCATCCAGGCTGGGTGTCACCATGCGCCGATACAGGGCCTGGCTGCGGGCATCCCGGAACGACAGCCCGGTAAGTGCGCGACGCCGCGCGAGCGATGATATCGCGAGCAGGATCCCGCGGGGCAGCAACCCGTAGACAAGCACCGAGAGCACCAGAAACCAACGCCAGGAACGCAGGTGCGCGGGATCGTAGGACGCCTTGTCCGCATTCAGGTAGATGCGTGATCCGGCCACCTGCTCGGGATTCGGGTATCCGCGCCCCTCGCCGGCAATCGGCCGCCAGGGAAGCGCGATCGTGCGAACGATCGCATAGACGGTCCGGTCCGACACCTCGAGGGTCGACTGCCAGCCAAACGCCCGGTCCGAAAACCACAACAGCGAGACGGTGGTAGCGATGACGGCAACGTTGAAGGCGACGCCGAGGCTCTGCAGGGGGACGAGGAAGGTCCAGGTGGCAACGGGTTGGTACAGGGCCGAGCGCGATGAGACCGTGCCGCGGCGCGCTCGCACCTCTTCCCGCGCGCCCTGCGGGATCCGGGCCTGCATGCGATGCGAAAGGCCAGCGGTCAACGACCGGACGAGCCGCAGGCCCCAGGATAGATCGTCCAGCGCGCGTCCCATCGATTCGGAGCGTCGCAGGAGCCAGATCAGCGCCGCGGCGAGCGCCATGGCCAGCTGGGGCAGCACAAGTACGAATATATACCAGGAGACGTTGACCGGGGTCTCACCGTCGTAGCGCAGCAGCGCGGCGGTGAGACCCGTGCCGGAGATGAGTCCCACCACGACGGCCACCAGCCCGGTGATGCGAAGGCTGCGGGCAAACGTCTCCCCGGGCAGGCCCAGGGCTCCGCGTCCGCCCGCCCCCCGCCGTCGCCCGTCGAGCCATCCATGGAGGGTGTCACGGCGATGCGCCGGGGTATGAAAGGTGGAGGCGGGGGCGGCGTCCCCGGCGCTTTCCAGATACAGCGCCCTGTCCCGCTTCGCGATCTCCGCGCGCGCACCGTGTGACTCCCGTACCTTCTGTTCGTCGGCGTTGAGGAAGCTTTCGTAATCGATGAGGTCGGCGACGCTCCAGGGAGAACCGGGCTTTTTCTGCGGGGTTGTGTCGGTCGCCTCAGGCCCCGGTTTTTTCGTATCCACCAGCGATCTTTCCAGTCAAGGCACGACTCCGGGCGTTGTCGAGCCGTAAAGGAAGCCCTGCACGAATGACTGCGACGGCGCTTCGCTGCGTTGCGCGGTGCTCGCTTCCTCGCCTGTCTACCTGATATGTCTCGGTCGCTGCGCGCCGTGCGCCTTGCGCTGCATCCGTCTCGCTCATTTGTGCAGGGCTTCCTAAGCGGGAAACTCGGATCTTTCCGAACCATTGTGGCCCCGGTTATGCAACGAATAGGATACCCGTATCGGTGCGTCCTGTCGTCGCAGGACGGTTTCCGGCTCCGGGCCCGTCCTTTGCACGCCGCAGCCACGGCGTTATTCGGGTGGCGATTCCCGGGCCCGTTCGCAGACCTCGCAAGGGTTAAAACCCGAGACGCACCCGGCGCAGCATCATGAGTAGGTAAGGATACTTCTCGGCGTCAGGGGGAAGGGAACATGTCTGAGAACTCCGATCGAAACAGTGAATCCTATGCCCTTTCGGACCGGAACTGGAATCTGTTGCTGGACCACTACTTTCACCATTGCCCTGCCGGGTCGCGGCCTCGCCCGTCGAAGCGGCACCTTGGCCGGACCCGGAAAGAGCTGACAATCGAGCAGGTATCCGGCGCGATGGAACTGTGGCGGGCCTGGCATGACCTGGCCAATCGCCGGGACGAGGGGTAGCAGGCTGCCACGGGGTTTGACGCGTCGACTCTGACCGCGGTCTTCTCACGGTCCGGAAAGCTGTCAGCCGCTTCCGATCTCTGCGTTCCAGGTCACGATGGCAGCCGAGTCGTGATACGCGCCGAGGATGTTGAGGGTCGCGGTATCGAGGACGAACAGATGCCCGTCCTCGACGGGGAGGCCGATCCAGCGGGTGGCGAAGACGCGCAGCAGATGACCGTGAGAGAACACGGCGACGTCCCCGTCGATGGCGCGAATACCGCGGATGACGCGATCGACCCGCTCGCTGACCGCCGCAGGTGACTCCCCCCCAGGGCAACCGCTGACGAACACATCCCAGTGCGGATCCAGGGCCTGGATCTCGGCGAGTTTCAGTCCCTCGTAACGACCATAGTTCCACTCGGCGAGATCCGCATCCAGGACCATCGCGTCCGCCAGTCCCGTCATCTCGCAGGTCTCTCGCGCACGTTCCAGCGGACTGCACAATACCTTCGAAAACCGCCAGTCCTTCAGCGTCCCGCGCAGCAGCCTCGCCTGGTCGCGTCCGTGCGGGGTCAGGGGCAGGTCCGTGAACGAGGTGTGGCGCCCGTCGCGCGCCCATTCGGTCTCGCCATGACGCACGAGGACGACCTTTTGCCTGAGCGTTTTCATCTCTTGAATGGGTTTCCTACCGGTTGTCGTGCTTGCGGATCGAACCGTCACGGAGCCACGGTGGCGCTCGGTGTCACGGGCAGTGTATCCTTCACCGCACGGCGCGTTTTACGCGTCCGCCGGTCAAATACGACACGTCATTCAACACCGGACGGAAATCGCAATTATTCCACAAAAGGGGCGACAGTCATGACTGACATAATCGGGTTACTCGGTGAAGACGCGGATTCCCTGCTCGGGCATATCTGCACGGGGATTCCCAGTAGTGAATTGCAACTCCCGGGACCGGACTATGTTGACCGTGTCCTGGCGCTGAAGGACCTGAAGCCCGGTACCCTGCGAAACCTGCAGGCCATGTTCGATCACGGCCGGCTCGCAGGCACCGGCTTTCTGTCGATCCTTCCGGTGGACCAGGGTGTGGAACACTCCGCGGGCGCTTCGTTCGCCCCGAACCCCGCCTACTTCGATCCCGAGAACATCGTCAAACTGGCGATCGAGGGCGGTTGCAATGCGGTGGCATCGACCCTGGGCGTCCTCGGGTCGGTGGCGAGACGCTACGCCCACAAGATCCCTTTCCTGGTGAAACTGAACCACAACGAGCTGCTCAGCTATCCGCCGGTGTTCGACCAGACGATGTTCGCGACGGTGGATCAGGCCTTCGACATGGGGGCCGTCGCCGTTGGTACGACGGTGTATTTCGGCTCAGAGGAATCCCGGCGTCAGATCCAGGAGACCAGCGAGGCCTTCCAGCATGCGCACGAGCTCGGCATGGTCACCTTCCTATGGGCCTATCTTCGCAACCCGGCCTTCAAGCACGGGGGAACGGATTATCATGCCGCGGCTGACCTGACCGGCCAGGCCAACTACCTCGCGGCCACGATCGAGGCCGATATCGTCAAGCAGAAGCAGGCAACGACCAATGGTGGGTACACGGAAATCGGTTTCGGAAAGACCTCCCCCCTGGTCTATGACAAGCTGACCAGTAAGCATCCGGTGGACCTGGTGAGGTATCAGGTGGCCAGCGCGTTCATGGGTCGCGCCGGCATGATCAACTCGGGCGGCGCGTCGGGAGAGAACGATCTGCATCAGGCGGTTCTCACGGCAGTGATCAACAAGCGTGCGGGGGGCATGGGTCTGATCTCGGGACGCAAGGCGTTCCAGAAGCCGATGGCCGAGGGGGTCGCCCTGCTGAACGCGGTTCAGGACGTGTATCTCTCGGATGACATCACCGTCGCCTGAGGCAACACCGACGCAAGATCAATGGGGTCACAGATCAATGGGGTCAGACTCGATTGAACAGATCGAATATTGTCCTGCAAAACATATCCCGTAAAGCCTGTAAGTACGGTATCAATCGAGTCTGACCCCAATACTGCGGAAAGCACATCAGTCTGCCGCGAGGGCGTCTGGACGACGTGCGGATGTTGCTCCAAAAATACGAAAGCCGCCTCGAGTTGGAAGACCTGAGACACGCTGGCGAACCTATCGAAGTAACGTTCCTCGGCGAATTGACCGCTGCCCAGCGCCAGGCGGCAAAAGCCATAGTCGCACACGACAACGGTGTGGTCGTGGCGCTTCCCGGTTTCGGGAAAACTGTGCTTGGGCACCTATCTGATGGCCCAACGCAAGTGCAGCTCCCTGGTTCTGGTACATAGGCAACCGCTGCTGAAACAGTGGAAATCGCAGATCGGGATCTTTCTTGGCCTCGATGCGAAATCGATCGGTCAGATTAGTAGTGGAAAGCGAAATCTCACTGGACAGATCGATGTCGCCATGATCCAGAGTCTTTCCCGCAATGATTCAGTGGACGACATCGTCACCGAGTATGGCCAGGTAATTATTAACGAATGCCACCACTTGACGGCCGTCTCGTTTGAACGGGTGCTTTCCGAGGTCAAGGCAAGATACGTTGTCGGCCTGACGACCACACCGCAGCGCCGCGACGGTCACCAACCTATCATCCATATGCAGATCGGCCCCGTTCGCTTCAAAGTCGATCCACGCAGCCAACTGGCGCATCGCCCTTTCGATCATCGACTCGTTGTCCGCAAGACCGGTTTTGATGCTCCCGTACAAGCGTCCGGCATAACTATCCAGGAACTCTACGGCCTGCTGGTCGTCGATGAAAAGCGCAACGAGCAAATCACCGATGGTGTACTCATGACCATGGAAGAAGGCCGGTCCCCCATCGCGTTGACGGAGCGCAAAGAGCACGTCGAGCTACTGAACGACCGATTGAAGGGTTTTGTCCGGCATATCGTCATTCTGCGGGGAGGCCGGTCGGCGAAAGAGCGGCGGGAAGTCGAAGCGCAGCTCGTTTCCATTCCTATGTATGAAGAGCGACTCTTGTTGGCCACTGGAAGATACATCGGCGAAGGATTCGATGACGCTCGGCTCGATACCCTGTTCCTTGCTCTGCCGGTGTCCTGGAAAGGTACGCTCGTGTAATACGCCGGTCGGCTACACCGAGTGCACCCCGGAAAACGCGAAGTAAGAATCGTGGACTACGTGGACGGTAAGGTGCCGATGCTCGCGAAAATGTTTGGAAGACGACGTATCGGCTATCGCACCATGGGATACCGGGAAGACGACAACGAGACGTTCTTGGAATAGCCAACAGGATCCATCGGCACTCTCATCGCCGACTGGCAAGGTTCAAGCGCCATTGGCGTGGGTTGGCATAGAGTGGCGGGCGACGCGACAGATTTTTCCGAAATTGAAGCTATCCAGCTTCCCGGAGAACCCTCAACTCGCTGAAAAGCATGAACTCTCCTGAAACAGTGCTTGCCGTACCGAGGGATTGCTTATGGTTATAAATCCTTGTTTTTATAAGTTATTTATGAAAAGCGAGGAATTCGAACCTTCGCTGTTCCCCTGCTTTTCAATGCGTTACGTAGCCGCCATGTCCAGATCGTGTCTACCGCTCCCAAAATTTCCGCGCAGCAACCGTCACCCCATTACACGATAGTCGCCTCCCATGGCCAAATCTCGGCGAGATTGACAAAGGCACCATTTAGACGTACATATTACTTATCGTTATCGACCTCGATTCAGGAGCTCAGCGTGACAACCAGCACTGCAAAAAACGAGCGAATTAATCTGCGCCTGAAACAAAGCGCCAAGATGCTTATTGAGCGCGCGGCCACTTTCGAGGGGAAGACGGTCAGCAGTTTCATTCTATCCAGCGCCCTCGCCAGCGCCGAAAAGACCTTGCTTGAACGCGAGTCCATCCAGCTCAACAAACAAGACGCACAACTTTTTTTCGATGCATTGGCCAAACCGGTCGAATTCAACGAGAAGCTGACGGCTGCCTTAATGGAGCATGACCGCCGCGTAACCTTGAAATAAGTTAGTGCAGCATGATCGCCGCGTAGCCTTGAAATGAGTTCGGCACACGAATTCGTCATCGAACCACTCAACCGAAACCACAACCGAACCGTTTTCAGTTGCGGCATCGAGTCCCTGGATCGCTATCTTAAACGTCAGGCCGGCCAGGATATGAAACGCCGGGTCAGCCGAGTGTTTGTTGTCCGCTCTCCAGAAGACGAAAGGCAGGTGCTGGGGTTCTACTCGCTAAGCGCGCTTTCCATCGACTTGTCGGTCTTGCCCGAAGTGGTCGCCGCGAAGTTGCCCAGGCACCCTGTACCGGCTGCTCTCATCGGACGATTGGCCGTTGACCTATCTGCTCAGGAAATCGGGATCGGCAAGATGCTTCTGGCCGACGCGATCAAACGAACCTTGGCAGTAAGCGACGATATCGCGATCTACGCCATGGTCGTGGATGCCATCAACGAGCAAGCCAAGTCTTTCTATGAGCGTTACGGCTTCGTTCGCTTGACCTTCGGCGATAGTCGCCTGTTTCTGCCGCTGAGATACCTCTGACTGTATGTACCGAGCCTCGCCGCAAATCAATCGTGTCTAACTCGCTGCGAGAAACGAGTGTGGTCGGGGATGATAATGGGTAACTTCTCAAAAAGGCATGGCGCCCGTAAAAACAACGACATAGAGGCGCGGAGTGGTACGTTCTTGCGCCTCCTAGCACCTTTGTGTAGGGGTTGCTGTATCCAACTCATTGATTCCTTTTTGGTGGTGGCATCCGTCGACGGCTCTGTCGTGCTGCGGGATCCTCGCAACCCATTGATTTGAAATCCGCCCCGACTTATTTGAGAAGTTACGATAATGGAAGCTAAGGCGATTGCCGGAAAATGGCATACCAGATTGCGCCGGGTGAGCTGCGAAGC
>JAJDOJ010000047.1 GCA_022340215.1 Gammaproteobacteria bacterium | reverse complement strand
GCGCCGGGTGAGCTGCGAAGCAGTGAACGGCTTGGGCAGGAAGCCCAAGACCGGTGCCCAAGCAAAGCAGGGACAGCGCCGCGCCGGGATCGTTCGTCATCAAGGCGCGACAACAGGCGCATAGTCGAACTATGTCACTGTTGTCGCAACACAGAGGACGGACGAAAGGGCAAGCAGGGTGGTATGTCATTTGACAGAAATCGCCTTAGCTTGTCAGCGCCCATGGACGGCGTTGCGCCGCTTGAAGAGGGAGCGGCCATTCCCTGCGAAGCGCGCCTTGCCATGATCGCTGACCAGCCAACTGAACTCGCAATTAGTCAGCCGGACAGAGCACAAAGGGCCTTGAAAAGGCGAGGGCGGCGATGAACAGCCACTTCTCGGATCGAGCATCCACACGATGGAAAACGGAAACCTATCGTGGATAACAACAGGCGCCACGGAAACTTCGCCTACAAACATAGTGTTGAACGCGAAAATTATTGTGTTTTGTATAATTACCGTGCGCGCTCTGAATTCTTTTTTGGTATTCGGTATCCGTTTCGCTTAGTATTCCCATTATCGTGCCTCATCAGGTTCACGATTTTGATGCGTGATTTCGAACATTCGATTCACGTTGTTGGCAAGAATTAAAGGATCATCAGACACCAATAAAAATCACCGCCGATCGTGCGCTGAGCTGGTTACCGATATTCTGGATAATTCGTTCGGCACAATCTTCCCGCGCAAACAGCGTATGGGAGGCGGCAAACGACAGCAGGAAGAATTTTGAGGTTGAACGCTTCAAGGGAGGATTACCATGTCGCGGACACGACGCAGTGCATACGCCTCGCATTTTCTCGGCATGCTGTTTTGCGGTAACCATTCAGCCTCAGCCCTCGCCCTTACCAGTGTTGGTCACGCCTCACTTCCTGGGCACGTCCCCATACCTAGCGACGATCGCCCGTTCGTAACCTGCCGCACGGACCACGCAGGGTGGCGAGCAACGTTAATGCAGCATTGGCCACGTCTTCTGCAGCGGATGCCGCACGCTCGGGCACATCTTGGCTGATGCTAAACGTTAAAATAAAGAAATTGAACTAACCCACAATGAAGGAGAGCAGGAGGATGAAACGCGATTACCTGAAGACTTTATTGCTCACCAGCACGATGCTGGCGGGCTCGGCCGCCATCGCAGCGGATCGCGCCATGGAGATGGTAAGCAACACCTGCGCCGGTTGTCACAACACGAACGGCGAAAGTGTCGGCGAGGCGCCAGTCATCGCCGGGTTACCGGAGACGTATCTGAAGCAGGCCATGACGAGTTACAAAGACGGTACACGGTATTCGACCGTCATGGGTCGCATTGCCAAGGGTTATGACGCGAAGCAGTTCGAGTTGATGGCCAAATTCTTCGCCGCAAAACCCTGGAAGAGCGTGGAGCAGGAAACCGACCCGGCAAAGGTTAAGAAGGGACAAGCTCTGCATAACAGCCTGGGTTGCATGGGCTGCCACGGCGTCAATGGCGTATCGCCCATACCGACGACTCCCCGGCTCGCCGGACAGTACGCCGATTACCTGTACCTGCAATTGACTGACTATGCCGATCCCGAGAAACCGATTCCTCCGGCGGCTGGTGTCATGCGGTCAGCGCTGAAGGGCAAGAGTTCGGAAGACCTTGAGGCGCTGGCGCAGTTTTACGCGAGCCAGAAATAGAAGAAAAGGAGAAGTCTGAAATGAACAAGTTCAACCGTAGACAGTTTATCAAGGCTCTCGGTGCCGCAAGTGCAATCGGTGGCCTCGGATTCCCGCTTATCGGCAAGGCCGGCACCGCAGCCAAAGTCGTGGTAATCGGTGGCGGTTACGCAGGCGCTACCTGCGCCAAGTATCTGCGAATCTACGATAGCGATCTCGACGTCACTCTGATCGAGAAAAGCGAGCATTATGTATCGTGCCCGTTAAGCAACGAGGTGCTCGGTGGCGAGCGCGACATCAAGAGTCTGACGTTCGGTTACGATGGCCTGACCGGGCATGGTGTGAACGTCGTGCACGATGAGGTCACCAAGATAGATCCCACCAAAAAAACGATCACCACAAAAGGCGGTAAGACCCATCAGTACGACATGCTGGTCGTCTCTCCCGGCATCTCCTTCAAATGGGGGGCAATAGAGGGTTATGACGAGGCCGCAAGCGAACTCATGCCCCATGCGTGGAAAGCGGGGAAACAGACAGAAATCCTTCGCAAGCAACTGGAGGCAATGGAGAACGGCGGTACTGTCATCATCTCGGCGCCGCCAAACCCGTTTCGTTGTCCCCCCGGCCCCTACGAGCGCGCCGCGCAAATCGCCTTCTATCTTTCGCATCATAAGCCCAAATCCAAGGTGGTCATTCTGGATTCCAAGGACAAGTTCTCCAAACAGGGGCTGTTCATGGAGGGTTGGGAGGCACTCTACCCGGGGATGATCGATTGGGTCATGGCAGCCAATGATGGAAAGGTCATCGGTGTGGATGCCAAGAAGGGCATCGTGATGACCGAATTTGCAGAACACAAAGCGGCGGTCGCCAACATCATTCCGCCGCAGAAGGCTGGTATTCTCGCGGAGATCGCAGGCCTGACGAATGACTCCGGCTGGTGTCCCGTCGATCAGGGGACATTCGAGTCCACAATCCACAAGGACGTCTACGTCATCGGCGATGCCTCCATTGCGGGCAAGATGCCGAAGTCCGGCTACGCCGCGAATTCCCAGGGCAAGGTCTGCGCGATGGCGATAGCGACCAAGGTGGCCGGCGAGACCATGCCGGAACCGTCGTACGTCAATACCTGCTACAGTCTGATCGGACCCCATTACGGTATCTCTGTGGCAATGGTGTACGAGCTCAAGGACGGCGAGGTGGTAGGCGTGAAGGACGCGGGCGGTCTCTCCCCGATGAAGGCCCCTGAATCGACGCGCCGGGCGGAATCGATCTACGCTCATAGCTGGTATCGGAATATCACCCACGATATTTTCAGCTGAGCTGGTTCAGAGTCCCCGCATCGTTGTCCTTTGGTAAACAATCACCCGTCGCGACCCGTCGTCGGGGCGTACACGTCATCTCGAAACGGAGGTCGCGCCGGGTGTATAAAGGTGGGTCACATGATCTGGTTGGTAGGAGACAAACTGCGATAGTCGGAGTCGACAAGGCCACACCCCGTACGACGCCCGCCGCACGGGCGACCCGCACTAATCGTTTGGTAACATAGCCCGAGGCCCCAAACGGCTCCGGTTGTCCTTGCGAAGCAGCGATGGCATTTCCCTGATGTCCGGAGCGTTGGACGGCGCTCCCGAGCCCGTGTGCGGCCGCTGTTGATTTCAACTTCGCCGCCCTCAGTCTATGTCGCTCCAGCAAGCGACGAAACGCCAGAATCGTCGTCTCGTCGGGAATCGCGGTCTTCGGTCAATTCCAAGCCAATGAACCTGTGCATCGACTCAATCCCGTAAAGCGCATCCTTCACGTCAGGATCGGACATCGCATACCACGGCCGCATGTAATAGATGCGCAGCATGCTCCTCAAAGGCATCGGCTGACGTCCCCGTTTCCCCGATTTCGGACAGTGCGGTTGGGCGATTGCCGGAAAATATACCCGTCGCGGACAGGTTTTCACGAGAAGGTGTGTGTCATATTCGTTTCGTGGCAAGGCGCGATGACGCGTAATAGCCGCTCTATTGCAAGGAATCGCAACGCCGCTACGGGACGGCCGCTACGGGACGATGAGGGCGTGTGTGCCGGGGAAACCTGTCCGTGACGGGTATATGTTGTGGGCAGCCCTTGTCGAAGATCAGTACGGCGAGCTCCATACTGTGGCAACTCCGTAGACGGGACGACCTTTACCGATGACATGGGTTAAGCGCCCGCTCTTAGATGATACGCAACCGGATCGACCTTATTCCCAGGAGAACTGTTGAATGGGAATACTTCGTCGAATGATCGGCGCTGCATTGTCGCTGGCCATATATCTTGCGATGATCTTTGGAATCACGCTGGCGCTAGGGAGGTTATTGGTTTTAACCGGCATAGTTGGTTCTGGAACCCCTCCATGTCCGCTTCCACTTGCCACACCTGAAGCGTTGTTCCGATGTTTCATTCCCGTATTCATACAAGGCGCCGTTCTAGGGGCCAAGTGGGGTGCGATCATCGGCGCCCTTTGGGGCCTGGCGGCAGGAATAACACAAACATCAAAGCGACAATAAGGGTTTTGCCCTGATGCCGCGCATGCACCATTGGGGTATTCGATCAGCGGCGCGTGCGGCTTTGACGAAGACCTTCGCGGTTGATTGGCAATCTCACTTGAGTCCCCAGGAACTAACCGTTTACGTGAAGGATCACCGAGCCTTCAAAGATCCCGCACGGATTCGGGCCCCAGTCAGACGCGTTCTCATTGAACCTGACTCCACCGTTGCACTTGGCTACCATGGGTAGCGGGCAGACGCAAAAGCGAGGGACGGTATATGAACGGCGATCAGGACACGACTCTCCGCATCGCAGATCAAGGCGAGGAACAGCGGATTGCATACCGCGACGCATTGGCCTTCCACAAGGGTGAGGCTTACTGGGGCTGCGCGGTGGCCTTCAGGGCGCTGCAGCGTGCCGGTGAACTGCTCTCGAATGGGGGACTCTGGGACCGCAAATCCCTGTATGTCCGAAGCGGCCACCCCGGTCCCGGGGTTCGCGACACGATCGAATACGTCACCCGGACCATCTCGAACCACCGGTTCACGTTGTCGGAGCCCGGATCCGAGCCACGATGCACCAGCGACCTGAAGTACGAGTGGGAGGTGAATGACGACCGCCACCGGGTGAGGGTTCACTTGAGAGACGGCTTCGTTCCCGACGAGTTCTCCGATCTCCTGGATACGCTGGAGACGCAGCCAGGGACAGCCACCGCTATGCGGCGTCTCGAAGAACTCAAACAGATGCTGGTCGAGAAGATCTGGCGGGAACCGCTCGAGGAATCTTTTCCGGAACCTGTCGTGGAACCGGTTGCCCGGGAATAGGTGACCGATGCATCGCCGCAAACAAGCGGCGTAATGCGGAAATGGAACAAGACCTGATGTCTGTCCGATCCCCGATCGTCACCGTTTTCGGTAAAACGACATGACGCAGGCACGCCAGAGCGCCGCAGATCGACCCATTCTCGGCGTGCAATGGCACCCGGAACACCCCATCTACCCACCGTCGCAGTTTGCTTTGTTCCGCAGGCTCTTGCGGCGCGCGAAATGATCTGTTCCCACCTGCTGCTCTTCGGGTCTGCGTTCCTCGCCGCAACATCCTGCCATTCTCTTCCGAGATCGTCCTGTTTGCGCTGCTCCGTGAGGGTGGAAACCCCGTTTCGCTGGTAGGGACTGCCTCGCTCGGCAACACCTTGGGTGCGGTGGTCAACTGGGCGCTGGGCCGCTATCTGCCCCACTATCAGGATCGACGACAACTCGGCGGGCCCCGGTTACAAGGGAACCCGAATTCCGCCGGCCCAAACGGCCTCGCCGTGCGGCTGGCCGGGCTCGCCACCTGGCTTTCGTCCGTCGAACAAATCCTTCACAATCAAGACAAATCTGCCCTTGGAGGTCCGAGATGATCGAAATCAAGCATAAGAATACGGGTGAGGTGATTACGACAATTGACGCGGATAACCTGGTTCACGCGGACCTGACGGAAATGGATCTGCGCCATGCGGATCTCCACGGCATGAATCTGATGGGCGCGAGTTTCTGGCACAGCGATCTCAGCGAAGCCGACCTGAGTGAGGCCAATCTCGAACAGGCAAACCTGCAGGGCGCGAGATTCTACAAGGCCGATCTCAGCCAGGCCAATATGACACGCGTCAACGCCGGCGCCACAAGTCTCGGCGACACGGTCGTACTCACCGGAGCGGACATATCGGGTGCCAATCTGGACAAGGCGTATCTGCGCAAGGCCGAGATTCGCCACGCCAACCTGGAACAGGCCCATCTCTGCAACGCCGACATGCGCGATATCGATTTCCACGGCAGTAATATGCAGCAGGTCAAGGCGAGGCGTGCGTTGCTGATCGGCGCAAATCTCAGCGGCACGGATCTTTCCGGTGCGGACTTCAGAGACAGTCATCTGAACGATGCCAACCTCAAGGGGGCCAATCTGCGGGAAGCGGATCTGTCGTCCACGATCCCCGGCGGCTTCACCGTCCTGAACCTCGCCAATCTCGAGGGCGCGGATCTCAGTGATGCGAAGCTGCACTACATCCTGGCCGAGAAGGCGGACTTCCGCTTCGCCAATCTATCTAACGTGGATTTCTCAGGCGCGCTTCTGGCCGGATCCACCATGCGGCGCGCAAACGTGAGCAATACGGATTTCCGGGACGTCGAACTCGCGACCGTTGATATGGAGTACGCCAATTTTTCCCAGGCGAAGAACGCGGACATCCCACACTACAAAAAACATATTCGCTGAGCGAGTGAGCGCAAAAAAGAATTGCCGGGGAAACCTGAACCGGCCCGGATCGAGGTGAAAAACCGGGAGAACAGGGAGTTCGCCCTGACGCTGCCCGGCGTCGACCCGGGTGACTCCTCGCCGGCGAGGCGCACCATGATCGGTCTCAATGATCCCTGCCCCTGCGGCAGTGGGAAAAAATTCAAAAAATACTGCCTCGGGAAGGAGGATTCCATCACATTCGGCCACGGGGCGACCGAGGCGCCAACGGAGCTGGGTGAGGTGCTCAAGGGTCTGCAATTCAACTCGTTGGAAGAAGCCCAGGCTTTTATCGAGCAACATGCGCAACAGCAAAATCGGAGACCGCTCGACGAGTTTCACGGTTTATCGCCGGAACAGATGCATCAGATGTTGAATTTCCCGTTTGCGTCACCGGAACTGGTCTGCTTTCCCGACGTACTCGATACGACTCCCTCTGCCCCGATACTGACCCTGTTCGACCTGCTGGTCGAAACCATCGGCGAGCAGGGATTGAAACCGACTGCCAAGGGCAACCTGCCACAGAAGTTCTGTCGTGAAGCCGCCCTGGCCTGCTGGGGCGAACAAACTTACCGGGAAAATACGCGGTTTGGCGGCATCAACCGCGAAGATGATTTCCAAGACTTGCACATTACCCGTTCGATTGCCGAACTGGCGGGTCTGATTCGAAAATACAAGGGCAGGTTCATTCTCAGCCGTGACTGTCGTGCGCTACTGGCCGGAGGTGGTCTGACAGCCATCTATCCTCGACTGTTCAGAACCTATGTCGAGCAGTTCGATTGGAGCTATCGGGATGGCTATCCTGAAATTCGCTTCATTCAATCGGCGTTTGTGTTCAGGTTCTATCTGTTGGCGTACTATGGAGACACCTGTCGGCCGCACGAGTTTTACGAAGACAGTTTTCTGCACGCTTTCCCCACTGTGCTTGATGAGATCCCGCCGAGCCCGATCACTACCCCGGAGAAGAAGATACGCACCTGCTACACCTGGCGCACGCTGGTGCACTTTGCCGGTTTCCTGGGCCTGGCCGCGGTAGAGCCGGCTTCCAAGAAGCCCTTGTATCACCAGTATCGAGTGAAGGCCCTGCCGATGTTGCGTGAGGCCGTGCAATTCCGGATTTCCGCGTAACCCACCTTGGCGAGAAAACGAAAACAGGATGACGCCCTGTCGGTGTTGCTGGCCGCCACACCGCATGGGACGCTGGCAGATCTGCTGGTCCGACTCGCCAACACGCGAGCCGATGTCCGTCGGGAATGCTTTGATTATCTAAACAAGCGCGCGCCCCTGTCTGACAGTCAGAAAAAACAATCGGAAGGTGAGGTGCTGCTGGCGCTCTGGTCCGAGCTGTCCCTGGACCTGAGTGAGCTGGATGACTACGGCGGCGGTGATTATGGTCAGGGAGATCATGTCGCCAGCCTGCTCTACGAGATCGAACAGAAGCTGTCCCGGAAAAAGATCGATGCCGAGTATCGGCATGAACTTCTGGACAATGTCTTGCCCTACATCGAAAGCAGCAATGCAGGTCTGGATGATGCCCTCTATGACGTCGCCTATGCAACCTGCTATGACGACAACGATCTACGCGCACTGGCTGAAGCCTTCGAATTGATGTCCGGGGACTGGAAGACGGAGCATGCCCGCCGCATTTACCGCAAGCTTGGAGACCGGGAGAGATACCTCGAATTGCGTAACCAGAAAATGATCTACGGTAATGACTACTACGATCTGGCCAGCTTCTACTGGAAAACCGGTGAAAAGAACAAGGCCATGCAGGTCGCCGAGGAAGGGATACAGAAAGCCAAGGGTCGTATGGATGACCTACGTCAGTTCCTCGCTCAGCGGGCCAAGGACTCCGGCAACCGTGTTCGCTACCTGGAGCTGCAGTTTACCCAGACTGTCGATCACCTGACATGCGATAAATACAAGGCATTCCGGAAACTCTGCACAGCAGCCGAATGGAAAGCCTATGAAGCGAAAATCCTTGCTCGAATGAAGGATACGTGGGAGTCGGAACAATTGAGGATCCGAATGCACCGTAAGGAGTATGACGATGCATTGGCGGTTCTGAGCAAAGGGCGCTATCCCCTTACGGCATGGGACAGCGATTACGAAATTCAGACAGCAAGGCGACTTGAAAGTCGTTTTCCCGAGGAAATCCTGAAGTATTACCTTTCCGGTCTTGGCAATCTGAAGACCAAGGCCGTGCGCAAGGAGTACGCCCGCAAAGCACACGTGATGGCCAAGGTCCGACGCCTGCTCGTCGAAGTGCTGCACGACAAGGAACGCTGGCGCAGTTTTGCCATCAAGATCAAACAGGGCAATGTAAAGCGGCCTGCCTTTCAGGAGGAATTCGCCAAGATCGTACCTGGCTGGCGGGAACTGAAATGAGGAATTTCGCCAGGCAGGGAAACGCACCAACTCTTTGTTTTAGGGTCCTCAGGGATATCTGTGTTTCACCGGATCATTGCGCCCAAGCTGTCCATTCCTCCGGAACCGTCGATCTACTCATAGATGAAAAGTCACCTCCTGGATAGTCAAATTCCGGCCAGAAGTCGCCGCAAGTCAACGCAGAATCCACAGTCAGATCGCCTCTGATTGCGGACTGAACGACCCTGTTCGCCGGGTACGCGGCCCAAGGGAGAAAAAGTGAACAGCCAAGAAGCGCAAAAGAAGATAGCGACGCTGGGAAGCCGAAAGGCGAGCGTACTTCGGAGCAACAGACTGTTGTACCGTGCTATCGAGCGATAATGACTTAAACGAATGGGACGTCTTTGATTGCATCGGCGAATTGCGCGGATGCACGCTCGGTATCGACGCTTCCTACCTCAAGCAGCGTTTCAAGTCCTTCCAGTTTTGACTCGCAAGCCTGAGCTTTCATGACGCGCGTCGTTGTTTCGTGGGACTTTGACATATTGGTCGCGATTGTCGCTGCGATGGAGCAGATCATTGCGCCAAAACACAGCAGCTGCCAAATCGGTATTGGCAAGTCAAGCGTCTCCGTCAACCATTTTGCCAATTCGTTTCCACCCAAGGCCGGAGTCGCTGTCAGAACCGCAGATATTGCGCCGCATACGATCGCGATGTTGATTAGTCGCGCGCTGCGGGGTTCCATCACACGCAAGTAGTTGGCGAGCTCGCGCCTCTTCTCGACAATCTTTTGAAGCAGTACCACGTTAGGCTCTGGAGTGGGCATGTCGGTCATCTGGGCTCCACAACGATTTTCTTCGTCCCGATAAAACGTCAGAGATGAGTCGGAGAATGTAGCGATGTGATGTGCCTTCGCCACCTTGTTGGCTCATGATCGAATTTTCGGAGTCTCAGAGTCAGGACCATCTACAGCCCCGGTGGTGTTGGCAATGCCGCCGTAGTTTGCCCGGCTTACTGTGGTTATACGTTTATCCGGCACCGCTTCCCGCTACCTGGATGCGTGCATACTGCCCAAGGACAACGTTGATTTGCGCGAGCGTGAGATAGGTCCCCGTCAGCGCGTCATCCACATTGTGGCAGATCAATCGGTTAACGGCAGGCGAGGTCTTGCCACCGAGCTGTATCTCAGTGATGTAGTCCATATCGCGGCCACCGCCTAGTGTAACCTGCAGGCTTGCAATCTGGATCCCCCGGTTTACCGATGCAAACGCGGCTGCAGGGATGCGTTGGTAGTGGCTCATCCCGGTGATTTGAATAAGCTGGGGGCTGACGGTCTGTGGCCCGCTCGCATTCGACTCGATATGCAGTTTACAGAAGGGCCGGTAAAGTGCCACAGCATTCGCTTCCGAAACCTCTCCACCCTGGAAATCTACATGCCAGGAATTCGCTGGAATCTCTACTGGCTTTAACATTTCCAATGTGGAACCCGGAGGTGCGTCGAAGTAGGGAGAGGATTCGGTCACAGGCCCGCTCTGGCATCCCGAGACGCTACACAGAATGCCCAGCACACAAACTATCACCGCGCAAGGTGCGAACATGGATTTGCCGACTTCGAGAGATCGCATGATTCTTTTCTCCAGGATATGGTGATTCAACTCAAGTTCAGCAGTTTAGATGCATTAGTGTCGTATTCATATAGCGCCGGCTCAGCACGCACTGGCCAGGGTTCATTGCTGTCTTTCCATAAAACGTTGTTCCAGCAACTGCAGATAGTTCTGATACCGATACAACCGGTCCCGTTTGCGCTTCCCCAATTGCGCGCGAATACCGGCCGCGATGAGCATTTCAATGACCTTGCTTTCGGTATGCCTGCTGGTTTCGAGCAATCGGGTCACCAGCGGCATCGCAATTACGGGATGTTCGGGCAAGCGCTCAAATAGCTGGATGGCGGAGACCGATGCGCCCTTCAGGCATACCGTGCCCCCTGTGTCTGGCAAGCGGCGTGCCGGATGAAATGTCTGCGCATCATGCTGTACTCTCGATGATCCCGATCACTACCGCATACCGTGTTGCTTTCCCGATCGCAACCAGCAGCAGAAACAGCCACAAGGGCACCCGCATGAGACCGGCGACGAAGGTCAGCGCATCGCCACCGATCGGCGCCCAGGCCAGCAGCAGGGACCAGACGCCGTAGCGCTGAAACCAGTCCTGGGCACGCCCGAGCGTCTGCCGCCTGAACGGAAACCAGCGACGGTCCTCGAAGCGGAGCAGAAACCGGGCAATCGCCCAGTTGAGCGCGGAACCCAGCGTGTTGCCGGCGCTGGCCCAGGCCCACAGTGCCAGCGGATCGTAGCCCCTGAGCAGCAGGGCGGCGAACAGCAGTTCGGAATAGGCAGGCAGCAGCGAGGCCGCCAGGAACGCCGTCAGGAAGAGCCCGAGGTAGGCGCTCACCTGTCGCGAACCCGTCGGTCGGCATGCTCGCACGCGGCAGAAACCAGGCCGCGAAACAGCCGGCGCTGTCGCTGAAGGTAGGCCAGGAACTCCGGGTGCCACTGCACGCCGAACAGGAAGTCACGTTCCGGATGCTCCACCGCCTGCACGATATCGTCAAGATCCCGTCCCGATACCCGTAGCCCCGTGCCGATATGATCGATGCTTTGTTTGTGCAGGCTGTTTATTTTCAGTGTGTCTTTTCCCAGCAATTCCGCCAGTCTGCTGTCCTGTTCCAGGCAAAGGGTCTTCAACGGCAGCAGTGTACGGCGGCTCGAAGTCAGCTTGCGGTGTTTGCGCAGGTCCTGGATGAGGCTGCCTCCGAGCTGTACATTCAGCAATTGCGCGCCGCGGCAAATCCCGAGCAGCGGAATACGGTCCTGCAGGGCCTGATGGATGATCCCGGCCTCGAAGGCATCCCGCTCCGGGTCGTATTTGCCGTCGATCTCGGCCGCAGCCTTGTACAGCACCGGTTCAACATCGTGTCCACCGGTGACGACCACACCGTCCAGTGCCGTTGTATCCACAGAATCACCGGGTCGCAGGTGTGCAGGTCTGCCACCGCTCACCAGCAGGGCCAGGTGCACACAGATCCGTGGGCCCCAGGCGCCCCGACGGGGGCCGGTAACGCCGATCAGCGGTCGTGTGTTCGAGTGAGCCAAGACTCGATTTCCCTGGTCCAGTCCCCGAGCACATGCTCCAGTGGCTGGTCCAGCCATTTCGCATATGCGATGCACACATCGTCCAGCTTGGTGCGGTCCGCCGCAAGCGCCTCCACCTCCAGCCAGTCGTCCCAGGCAATGTGAATGCCCCAGTCCTCCCGGTCGATCTCGCTGTTCGGCAGGCGGTAGTGCAACGTCGGCCGCGGCTTGACGCGCGGGTCATCGACGGCCTGGCGGACCCGCCTCTCGTCGAGGTGCAGGAACAGCGGCAGCATGTCGAGCGCGCGATTCCTTGTCGGGTTGTCAGCGAGGTAATCGTCGATCAGCGCGTCGCGCTCCGGCCAGTAATCGGGTGCCACGACCTTGCTGACATAGCCGCCGGGAAACGGAGCCATGAAGCGTGTCAGTCGGCGTGTGAGGTCCGGCGCCGAGCGTTCCTTCAGCCAGTCGTAGAGACACAGAAATGCCTTCAGGTAAGCCAGGATCGTCCTGGCGTCGAGTGCCGGCAGCTCCGGGTTGAACTGCATGCCGAAGGCGTAGGAAATGCCAGCGCCGGTGCCCTTGGCGCCCGCGTTGCGGAGCCTGGCGATCAGCGACTGTACGTCTGCAAGCCGCGGCATGGGCAGGGGAGGGCTGACCACCTCCACCGGCACGATGGTCTCCGCGCCGGCACGGAGCGCGTGCTCGGCGGTCGCGTCGAGCAGGGCGAGCAGTTCATCCTCGTTTGCTTCCTCGCGGCCTTTCTGTTTCAGGTACTCGAAGTCGAACTCGACCGCCCAGTCACCTGCCTCATCCCCGTGGATCGAATACTCGTAACGCGATGTTTCCTGCTGTTTGCCATCGATATGACGGGCCACGATACGGCTGACCTCGACCACATCGAGGCCGATCATCTCCAACTCCACGCCGATACGGCGTGCGTTGCCGTCCGCGGTTTCCGTCCGCGACGGCATTGGCGGCGTCCAGTGATGAAACAGTTGCTGCAGGTCGTGCTTGTCCATGATTCGATGCCCTGGCGGATGCCCCGGCTATACGCAGGGGCGGTGCCCGTATAGTGTGTCATGCATCCGGGTTAAATTGTTTCCGGAGCGTTTCCAGTTGATCCCGCAGAGTGACCACCAGCACGCGGTCATCCTGCCGCAGTTCGTCGTCATCTCCGGCGATGACCGAGTCCCCGTCCGGGCAATCACGATGACGCGGGCCTCTTCGGGGAGATCCAGTGCACCGAGCCTGCCGGCGTCCTGCTAACGGGCGACGAAATGAAAGGAGCGGATACCGCCTTCCACGGCGGTGCTCAGGTCGGTCACATCGTGGCCGGCCTACCCGCTCCGGCCGACATCGGGAGTTCGGGAAATCACCCCCGCGAGCCCGAAGTGATCCGAGGGATACACCTCCGGACATTCAGGTGCAACAGGCTTAGTGCCGAGCGGAAAGGCCAGTACCGCTGCGGCTTCAGTAGTGATCCCAGGTCCTTGCTCGTCGTCCCTCCAATAAAGGGATACGACGAGAACGACGACCGCCACAAAGGCTGCGGGGACAAGCCAGGGCATATCGTAGTTCAGCGCCATGAAAGCGGCTGCTGCACCAACAATGGCGAAGAGGACGAAATCGCGGCCGCCCATGCTGCCCCCCCCCGAGTCCTTGGCGGACATCTCGCGTTCTATCCCCAGCAGGAAGCCGATCAGGGCGGCCAGGCCGAACTGGAGGAACTGCTGCAGGTGTAATTGCGGCGTCATAGCCCTGCGGCGATGGATCGCTCGTTAAAGATAATTGTGAGCAGCACAACCGAATCTGTTTCTGCGCTAACAGAGCGCGGTTCACCAGGCATCAAATACAGTAATTGTCCAAGTGTTAGCGCTTGCGTTTTCCCCATTGCCGTAAGCGCTATTTCCCCATCTATGCAATGAATCACACATGGTCCAGAGACCTTGTGATTTGAAAATTCTTTGCCCACCGGGATAACCAGGCGAATAAGTTCCATTTCATCTGTTTTAACGATTACTTTCGTATGTTCATCAGGTAAATCTTGTGCTCAGGTTTCCAAGTCAACAATTTCACCTGGTGATGCGTGATGTGTGATGTGTGATGTGTAGCCATGATTATTTCCCTGTAAGTTCGTGTATAGCTAACCTTGCGTCGCTGCCGTGCGGCTTTTTCGCATCGATCTGGGGATGTTTTATGGGCTGATTAATGGCCATGAGCAGCCTCTGTAGATGGCTTAAAACCCGGGAATCTTGATGCTGCGTATAACGCATGGCATGACGTGCAGGTTTCTATTAAGCGGTAACAATGGAAGGTGGCGAGCTGCTGATCATGACTAGTGGCTGCTGCTTCAAGTTTCTTTGCCTCAAGATGAAATTCAGAATCCAGCCTCTTGAAGTGTTCGGGCAGAGAAGTATCAAGCTCTTCTCTCTGCGCCGGGGTGAGTTTCTGTTCAAGAATATAGCTTGCACTTATCTGTGCACTTTTATCGGCAACGCTATTCCAGTCTGCGGTCGCAATCCCTGAAGCTATGGATTGAATTCCAGTCAGGAGCATTCGCATTTCAGCACGCAGCAGTTCAATTAATTGCGGGGACAAACGAAAATTGTTTTGCGGCAAATGTGTTTCCTGTGCGCTGGCTGACACACAGCCTAATGAGATCGTAACGAGAATAATGCATGCAGCAGGATTCAGAATAGTCATAATGTCTCCCAATGAAAATCCTTGGTCAAGTTTCATGTCCCGGTTGCTCGACACTACCGTATCCATCCCGTCAGCGCCTGTTGGACAAAGTCGTTACATGTCTGAAAAACATTCTCATGCATAAGCTTCCGGCCCTGATTGTAAAGTAATTTAACTAGAATCCCGGCTAAAGAATCAGGCTCTCCCACCTGTACCGGGGGCACCTGTGGAAGCTTTGGATTATCATTATATGTCTATGCGTGTCTCGATATACTCCCTTAATGCAACAGCATTATTGAACTTATCATCTCTTGCTGAATAAACCAGAGTTACACGCGCCCTATTGAACAAACTGGAGTTCGTGTATACACCGAAACATGGAAGTTGGCTGAATATGGCGGAATGTGAATTCAGTGTATTGTCACGACAATGTTTTGATCGGCGATTACCCGACATGAAGACAGTGCGGAACGATGTCAATGCCTGGGCTGCGGCACATAATCAAACTGCGGCGACTGTTGACTGGCGGTTCACGACCGGGGATGTGCGGATAAAACTGAAGCGTCTTTATCCGGCAATATCATGTTGAAGGACTACTAGTAATAGTTCCGCCAGACCGTAATGGGCCAACCCAATTGAGCCGAAACGCTGGACCCGAAGCGCGCTGTTGTTAGGCGATTTCTGTCAAATGACATACCATCCTGCTTGTCTTTGTCGTCCGTCCTCTGTGTTGCGACAACCGTTCCATAGTTCGACTATGCGCCTGTTGTCGCGCCTTGATGACGAACGATCCCGGCGCGGCGCTGTCCCTGCTTTGCTTGGGCACCGGTCTTGGGCTTCCTGCCCAAGCCGTTCACTGCTTCGCAG